>NZ_JASAUS010000272.1:0-6036 GCF_029953005.1 Bradyrhizobium sp. Mp27
TAAACGTCCTGCCTGACCGGCTACTGCTGTTCAGCGGCGCTGACGGCGATCATCAGGTGGGGGAGTTTCAAGTGACCATACCCGGGGGATTTTGACCGACCCACGGGGGCTCCTGATTCGCAGCAAGAATCCTCGCCGCTGTCAGGCAGAAAATCCACTCAAGCTACTGTCCGAATTTGCGGGGCCAGCTCTTTTCGATATTGCCCGCTGGGCGCCACGCAATGGCGGGGCGGTATTCTACAGTGAACCAAACCCAACTGAACAAGCAGAAGCCCAATCTGAAAAAGTTCGTTGCAACAATCGAATGATGAATAATTCGTCCGGCGCGGGGGGCTTCCCCCCGCAGCTTTCCAAGTGATCGCGAAGACACGAGAACACGTGGGGAACATTATGCACGGATAATGCACGGGAATGCACGCATGTTCCTACTCTGATCTGCCCTCAGAGGAGCTTTCCTACGCTCTGGCATCCCAGCTTCAAGTCTAATTTGTAAGTTATTTCAGAGCGTTGGATGGTGGGCGCACAAGGGATCGAACCTTGGACCTCTCCCGTGTGAAGGGAACGCTCTCCCGCTGAGCTATGCGCCCGGGACCATCATGCCGACGGCCGGACTTTCGGCCGGCCGGCACATCGGAGCCCGCGATTTAGAAGTGCGGGCCAAAGGTGTCAAGTTTCCAGGCGCCTCGAGGCCGGAAAACCTTCCGTCAATCACGCAATCGCAGGCGAAACCGTGGTTTGGGCCGCTTATGCGCCCTGCTGGCGGGCGCGGGAGGCGTGGGCCTGGAGCGCGCGGATGCGCTCGGCGAGCGTTCCGCCGCCTTCGGGCAGGGTGATTGCGGCCGCGCCATTGCCGGCGGCATCATTGGCCGGGCGGGGCGCCGGTTTCGGGGGCTGGCCGGCCTCGGCCGCAAGCAGGGCCTCGATCGGCGAGTTCGGGCCTTCGAGCTGCATCGCGAGCTTGGCGACCTCGGCAGCGATGTCGTTGATGCGTTCGCGCAGCAGCGCGTTCTCCATGCGCTCGGTCGCCCAGGAACTCTCCGCCTGCTGCTGGATCGCGTTGATGTCGCGCTGGAGCTTGGCGCGTTCGTCGCGCGCGGTGCGCAGCTGCTCCTCCAGCGCGGTCTTTTCCGCGCGGAGCGATTCGAACGCCGCCGACGACTTGCCGCCGCTTAAGCCGGCGATCTCGACGCGCAGCTCCTTGATGATGCGATCATTGCCCTCATTGGCCTGGCGGAGCTGGTTGTTCTCGTAGTCGCGCTCGGCGAGCAGCTTGCCCTGCGTGGCGAGGCGGCCTTCGAGATCGGCGACGCGGCCGGACAGCATCTCGGCCTCCTTGACCTGCACGATCAGCTGGCGATCGAGCTCGGTGACGCGCTGGCTCAGATTCTCGACACGGCCGCGCGCATCGCCGAGCTCGCGGGAGGCGGTCTCGGATTCGGTCCGCTCCTGCGTCAACCGCGCCTGCGTGGCGGCAAATTCCTTCTCGGCATCGCCGACGCGATTCTTCAGTTCCTCGATCTGCGCGCGCACCACGACCAGCTCAACCTGGCGGCTCTCCGCCATCATCGAGCGGTCGGACAGCTCGGAATTGATTTTTGCGAGCTCGCCCTGCTTGTCGGTCAGCGCAATCTCGGCCTCGCGCAAGGCTGCGGTCTTGGCGCCGAATTCCTCTTCGGTGGCGCGGAGCTGCTCCTTCACCGCCTTCTCGCGCGCCTCCAGCGCGAAGATCGTGGCGTTCTTCTCGCCGAGCTCGATCTTCATGCGGTTGATGGCGTCGCTCTTCTTGCCGAGCTCGGCGAGCTGGCTCGTGGTCTTGTTCTTGAGCTGGTCGACGCTCATCTCGAGCCGCCGCGCCGACATGGCGAATTCGGCGCGGAGCTGGTCCTTGTCGGCCTGGATCTCGGCCATCGACAGGGGAGTGGCGGCCTCGAGCCGGCGCGTGGTCAGGCGGACCGCGCGGTTATGCACCAGCGGCACGATGGCAAGCCCGCACAGCATCGAGAGCAGGAAGCCGATCGCCAGGTACATGATCGGTTCGACCATGGGGCCAGAACTCCGAAAGCAAGGAAAAATTTACCAAAGACAATGCATGGCGGGCCGGCAAAAAGCCAGCCCCGCCCTGTTGTTAACGTGAATCCGGAATTGGATGGAGGAGGGAGCCCTAGAACGGGTTCCAGGTCGCGCGCGGGGTGAATTTCAAATAGCCGATATTGGCGCCCAGCCGTAGCCCGAGGCCCGAGCGGATCGGCACCAGCACGATGTTGTTGGCGGTGAGCGCCGTCATGCCGAAGCCGCCGATGATATAGGCCGAGCCGTCGATGCCGGCGAAGCGCTGGTAGATCGCGTTGGTGGCGGGCAGGTTATAGACCAGCGTCATGGTGCGCGCGCCGTCGCCGCCCCAGTCGAAGCCGAGCGAGGGGCCCTGCCAATAGACGCGCAGGTCGCCGGCGTTCTTGGTGTAGAGCGTGCCTTCGCCGTAGCGCAGGCCGGCAACGAAGGCGCCGGACCCTTCCTCACCCAGGATATAGCCGTTGGGCAGGCCCCACTGGCTGACGGCTTTCTCGATGATCGAGGCGAGCCCGCGCGAGACGTTGCCGAAGAAGCGGTGGCCGGCGGTCACGAGTTCGTCCGGCCCATAGGTGCTGGGTGACGGGCTCCGCTGCGGCGGCGGCAAATTGGGCGGCGGCGGCTGCTGGGCGGAGGCCGGGACGATCCAGCCGACCAGCGCGGCAAGCGCGACCGCAGCAAGGCGTGATGCGAAAGTCATAAAAGAACCCCTGGTATCGAATGCCGCCGCTTCCTTAACCTGACGCCAACAGGCACGGCTCTAGGTTGCGCCGGATGTCCCCTCGACTCGGATGTTATCCGCAGCAACTATGACGGCACAACGGCAGGAAGATAGCCCTTTGCGCCCCGGAATCGCCTTGATCCGCTTTCTGGCCTGCCTGCTGGCGGGCATTTGGATCGCCTGCGCAGGTTTGCCGGCCGAGGCTGCCACCACCGAGCGGATCGTTGTCAACCGCTTCAGCGGCGTGGCGATCGAGGGGTTCGACCCCGTATCCTATTTCGTCGATGGCGCGGCCGTGCAGGGGACGGCCGAGTTCGAGGCCAACCTCTGGGGCGCGGTCTGGCGTTTCCGCAACGAGGGCAACCGGGCGTCCTTCCTGGCCCATCCCGAGATCTACGGACCGCAGTTCGGCGGGTACGATCCGGCCGATATCGCCCGCGGCGTGGCCGTCGCCGCCAATCCCCGCTTCTACGTGATTTCGGCGCAGCGGCTCTATCTGTTCAGCCGGGAGGCCAACCGCGATGCCTTCGCCGCCGACCCGGAGCGCTTCCTCTATGAGGTGCGCAAGCGCTGGCCGGCGCTCCAGGAACAGCTTGGTCAATAACAGCTCAGTCAGTAGCAGCCTGCCGCCCGCGGATCGCCCCAGGCGATGAACTCCGGGATGATGAAGCCAGTGTCGCCGCGCTGGCCGAATCGGAGCTCGCCACCCTTGCCGTCGGTGACCTTGCCGCCGGCCGCCGTCACGACCGCGCAGCCCGCCCCGACATCCCATTCGCAAGTGGGTCCGAAGCGGGGATAGATGTCGGCGCTGCCCTCCGCGATCCGGCCGAATTTCACCGCCGAGCCGACCGTCTTCCTGACCGCATTGGGCCGGCCGTCGATGAACGCTTCGCTCCTGAGGTCGCCATGGGAACGGCTCACCGCCGCGATCCAGGGCTCGCCCTGCGTCGGCAGCGTGCGGGTGCGGACCGGTTCGGCAGCACCGATGCTCGTGCCGTCGAACCTGACGCGCTCGGCGCCGCGGCCGACGATGCCGCGCCAGAGCAGGCCGAGCGCGGGCGCGGCTACGATGCCCAGCAACGGCACGCCTTCGGTCACGAGGGCGAGGTTGACGGTGAACTCGTCGCGGCCGGCAACGAACTCCTTGGTGCCGTCCAGGGGGTCGATCAGGAAGAAGCTGTCGCGGAATGGCGGCGAGGCGAGCTGGGTGCGCTCTTCCGACAGCGTCGGCACGTCGGCCGCAAGCTGCGCCAGGCCGTCAGCGATGATGCGGTCGGCGGCGAGATCGGCCTCGGTGACCGGCGAGCCGTCCTGCTTGCCGTCGACCCGCATTGCTGCGCGGTTGACCGCCAGGATCGCTTCGCCTGCCTTCACCGCCAGCGCGGTGAGCGGCTCCATCAGGTGGGAGGCGGCCGGGCCGTCGATGATCCGCTTCACCTGCATGCCTCATTCATCGGCAATTCCATCCCTACTCGACTGATTCGCCGCGGCTTTATGGCCGCTTCGAACCGATCGCAAGCTAGCTGCCACGGGCTTGCGAATGTTAGAACCTGCGGCATTCGTCAAGCATGCGTGATTCGCTGCGTCCGCGCCGTGCAATTCCAGGAACCCTTTATGTCTGACGCTCCGTCACCCGGTACCGCTACCGCTCCAGATGCGCTCGAACTCGCCGCGCTCCTGTGCTCGCGGGTCTGCCACGATCTCATCAGCCCTGTCGGCGCCATCGTCAATGGGCTCGAAGTGCTCGACGACGATCCCAAGCCCGAGGATCGCGAGTTCGCGCTCGATTTGATCCGCAAGAGCGCGAAAACCGCCTCCGCCCGCCTCCAGTTCTGTCGCCTGGCCTTCGGCGCGGCCGGCTCGTCCGGCGCGCAGATCGACCTCGGCGACGCCCAGACCATGGCGCGCGGCCATATCGAGGACGGCAAGTGCTCGATCACGTGGAATCTGCCGCGGCTCCTGCTGCCGAAGAATCGCGTCAAGCTGCTGCTCAATATGCTGGTTGTTTCCCAGCACACGATCCCGCGCGGCGGCATGCTGACGATCGATCCGATCGGCGAGGGCGAGAGCATGAGCTTTCGCGTCACCGCGACCGGTCACAATGCGCGCCTGCCGCAGAACATCTCCGAGCTCCTGAGCGGGGAGCGCGGCCCGGCCGCGGATGCGCACGCGATCCAGCCTTATTATACGCGGCTGTTGGCGGAGGCTTGCGGGCTCACCGTGAGGCTCGCGCACGAAGGCGAAGCCATCACCGTTACCGCGTCGTAGGCGCGCCGCCGCTCTCAAGCGTTAATCGAATCTTTACGAGGCGCTTCGGCTTGTCCGGAGCGCCTTATCTCTTTGTTGGTTCCGTTCTTTTGCACATACTCAACCATTATTAAACGCTTTGCGGTGAAGCTGGCCCCATTCCGAAATGGCGCATCACAAGTCGTGCGCGCCCTCCCTGTATGAAGGCCTGTTTTCATGGATGATCTGTTGCGGGAGTTTTTGACGGAAACCAGCGAGAGCCTGGACACCGTCGACAATCAGTTGGTGAAGTTCGAGCAGGAGCCGAACAACGCCAAGATCCTGGATAACATCTTCCGCCTGGTCCACACCATCAAGGGCACTTGCGGCTTCCTCGGCCTGCCGCGGCTTGAAGCGCTGGCACATGCCGGCGAGACGCTGATGGGCAAATTCCGCGACGGCATGCCGGTGACGGGGCAGGCCGTGACGGTGATCCTGTCCTCGATCGACCGCATCAAGGAGATCCTCGCAGGCCTCGAGGCGACCGAGGCCGAGCCCGAGGGCACCGACCGCGATCTCATCGACAAGCTGGAAGCGATGGTCGAGCAGGGCATGGCCGCAATGGCCGCCGGGGCTGCTGCTCCTGTCGCCGAAGCGCCGCCGCTGGTGCCGGAAGCCCCTGTTGCTGCTGCGCCTGCACCCGCCAAGGAGATGACGCAGGGCTCGCTGATCGACCAGACCCTGGAGCGCCCCTTACGTCCGGGCGAAGTCTCGCTCGACGAGCTCGAGCGCGCCTTCCGCGAGACCGCGATCGAAGCGCCGGCCCCTGTCGTCAAGGCCGAGCCTGCGCCGGCCGCTGAAGCTCCCGCGCCCGCCGCCAAGGAAGCTGCGAAGCCCGCCAAGGAAAAGGTCGCGCCGAAGAAGTCGACGGCCGACGAGAATGCAGGCGAAGGCGCCAGCATCGCCAACCAGTCGATCCGCGTCAACGTGGATACGCTGGAGCATCTGATGACCATGGTCTC
>NZ_JASAUS010000273.1:0-6003 GCF_029953005.1 Bradyrhizobium sp. Mp27
TACGCCCTCCCGACGCAACGACAAAACCGTAAAGCCCCGCGTTCAGCATAACCCGGCAGGAATCCACTTAAATCCAGCGGGGCGCTGTCCAAACAACCGGGGCCAGCTCTCGACTAAGCAGCGCGGGGATACCGGCGGCCTGGACGGCATCACTGAACAGATAACCTTGTCCTTCTGCGCAACCATTGGCCACCAGATAGGCCAGCTGGCCTGCGTCTTCGACGCCCTCGGCCGTGGCCGTCAAACCAAATCCATTTGCAATGCCAAGGATAGCACGAACGATCACCTGGCTGTCGGTACTGTCGCCGAGATGCGACACGAAGCTTCGGTCTATCTTGATCTTGTCGAGACGAAACGAAAGCAGCTGGCTAAGCGTAGCATAACCCGTACCGAAATCATCGAGCGCGATGCGGACGCCGGCTTGACGGAGTTCATCCATCACGGTCTTCGCAACCCCGGTCTTTTCCACGAACGCGCTCTCCGTAATTTCAATCTCCAGGCGGCTCGGACTGAACCCGGTTTGCCCAAGGATCGATAGAATGCGCTGTCCAAGCGCGGGGTCACGCAACTGAATTGGCGAAATATTGAAGGCAAGCGTAAACATCTCCGGCCACGTATTGGCATCAAAACAGGCGCGGCGAAAAAGCTGATCGCCAAGCGCGTTGATGAGGCCAGTTTCTTCTGCAATCGGAATAAACACGTCGGGCGGAATATGCCCAAAAGTCCTGTTTTCCCAACGCGCCAGGGCCTCGAACCCGATGATGCAATTACTTTTGAGCGAAACGAACGGCTGGTAGTGCGGCTCGATAATATCGGCCGTTATCGCGCTACGAAGCTCTCGCTCGATCTGGATGCGCCGCTCGACATGCATGTCCATCTCTGGTTCGAAAAAGCGAACACACGACCTGCCATCGCCTTGTGCGCGATAAAGTGCACGTTCGGCGCGCCTGACCAATTCGTGGAGATTGACGCCGTCAATCGGAGCGATGGCGATGCCAATTCCAACGCCAAGCTCGGCTGAACCCGTCTCGATCGCGAAAGTGTCGCCGGCGGACGCCACAATACGGCGCGCCAGATTGGTGGGATCCTCAAGGGAGCTAATGTCTGGCATGACAATCCCGAATTCGTCGCCTCCAATCCTCGCCAGGACGCCATCCGTGCGCAAGACGTCGGCGAGCCTGTTGGCAAATGCGCAAAGCGCCTTGTCCCCCGCTGCGTGGCCATGCGTGTCCTTGATCCTCTTGAAGCCCCTAAGGCCAAGCATCAGAACGGCCACCTGGTGGGTGTCGCCGGCGAGGCCAAGGCACGCATCAAGTTTTTCATCAAACAGGCGACGGTTAGGCAGGCCAGTCAATGGATCATGTCGCGCCAGATCGCGCGCTTCTGCTTCTGCAATGGTTCGTGCTTTGGTTTCTCGGGCGAGATCTCGATAGCGGCGAACACTAAAGATTGTCAGCGCAACGCTCAGAACAAATGCGACAAACATGAAGAATACGATGGCGTCGAGTGCCGAATCCGCATAGCCCCGTCCCAGCTGAAACAAACGAGGGCCAAGCTCATAAACATGCGCCAAGATCGAAGCAAGAACGACGCCCCCAAAGAGAGCGATGAAATCCCTTGTGGCAGAACTACGCCAATCGAACCAATCGGCGTGCAATACGCGCGATCGTGGATTTGACAAACTCATCACAGTCGAACCTTCGCTGAAGCCGGTTATTCCAGTGAGCTCTTACAAGTAGCATAACGGCACACTTAATACCAGGTGTTGTGCGCCGATTACCTGAACTCGACTAACGCCTCGCAAGCCCGCGACGGTAAGCGCGCCGTCGGATCGCGATCGTCGTTCCCGGCAAAAGTGGTTTGCAATCGAACCGGCCAGTTGTCACATTGGTAGCGCGGCCGAAGCCACGGTTTACGCCTCCAAGATGCCGCTTCAACGCTTTGAGGGCTCTGGGGCGCACGAGTGGCAAGAGCGAACGGATGGTCCCCGGGGCGCCACTTGCTGAGCCTCCCCGGCAGATTGCATGCTCTGGAACTGAAGGGCCTGGCGTGTTAAGGTTGGTGCCGTGTATCCTCCTCGACTGGCGCTGCGCCTCCCGAGAATCGTCCCGGTTTACCCGCGCTCTCGAGGCCGACGAGCCACCGAGAAAGCGCCCGGATAAATCGCTTACCTAGTGCGTGCTCTGTCACTAACATTTGAATCCCAACTTGTCGCGCATATGATTCACTTGCGGCATGGGAAACGACTTGATTGTACTTGATCGCAAGGCTCGCAGGGAACTGGAGCAACTGCTCACCGATGGAAACACGGCTCAGAAGATCGCCAAGCGAGCGAGGATCGTGCTGATGACGGCGGACGGTCATGGCGTCGTGGCGATTATGCGTGAGGTCGGGGTTTCCAAGACCACGGTCTGGCGCTGGCAGGACTATTTTGCCGAGGCCGGCGTCGATGGTCTGATCAAAGGCCGCTCCAAGCCGCCTGGCCGAAAGCCGCTCAGCGCTGCCATGAAGCTCAAGGTCGTCGAGAAGACCGTGAAGGAGCGTCCCGCCAATGCCGCGCACTGGAGCGTGCGATCGATGGCGGAAGAAATGGGCATCAGCCACACGAGCGTGCAGCCCATCTGGGCCGAACACGGCCTCAAGCCGCATCTCGTGCGCAGCTTCAAGATCTCCAACGATCCCGACTTCGTCGCGAAGGTCGAGGACATCGTCGGCCTTAACGTCGATCCGCCGGAGAAGGCGCTGGTGCTTTCCGTCGATGAGAGAGCCAAATTCAGGCACTCGACACGCAGCCGGGTTTGCCCTTGAAAAAGGGCCGTGCCGGCACGATGACCCATGATTACAAGCGCAACGGCACCACAACACTCTTCGCCGCGCTCGATGTGGCGGCCGGTACCGTCATCGGCGAATGTCTGGCGCGCCATCGGGCAGACGAGTTCCTGTCGTTTCTGAAAACAATCGACCGCGAGACGCCCGCACATCTCGATCTGCATCTGATCCTCGACAACTACGTCACCCACAAGACGCCGGCCGTGAAGCGCTGGTTGGCGCGACACAAACGCTTCACACTGCACTTCACGCCGACATCCTGTTCCTGGCTCAACCTCGTCGAGCGGCTCTTCGCCGAAATCACTCGCCAGCGCATCCGGCGAGGAACCTTCAACGACGTCACCGAACTCAAGACCGCGATTGACGAGTGGATCGAGCATCGAAACCAAAACCCAAAGCCCTTCAAGTGGACCGCCGGCGCCAAATCCATCCTCGCAAAGCACCGCCGAGCCAAAAAAGCGCTCGCCATCGCAAAAACCGGATGCAAATGAATGAGTCAGAACACTAGCGCGGTATAGGCGACCTCCAGCAACTGCATGTTCCTGAGTTTTGAGCACGAAGAATGCGGCGCGCCTGCTCAACCAGCTTCAGGCGAACCTTGCGACCGCGAAGCCATTGTCCCGCTCGCGGCGCTGATGGAAGAGACTCGCTCGACCGCGTAAAGCAAGATGCGATCTACGTTGTTCGCCGCCGCGATTCCCGGGTCGCGACCATGTTGCTCGTGCAGCCTTAGGCTAAGCGCGCGAATGAACGAAGCCTACGCGGCAATCACACGATTACGACCTTCATGTTTTGCGCGATAGAGCCGCTGATCTGCGACGTTCAGCAATCCGTCAAGCGTGTCTCCATCGCGCCCGAACTCCGACACCCCAACACTGATGGTGACGCAGACCGACGGTCGGGCTTCGACGTCGAATGCAGTGCCTTCAATCGTCGATCGAAGGCGCTCGGCTACCGCGCAAGCCGTGTCGAGCGTCGCCCCCGGCAGCAAGACCATGAATTCTTCACCGCCCACGCGCGCGACAGAGTCATAAGGGCGAATTGCCTCCAGACACTTTCGCACAAATGCGCGGAGCACCTCATCGCCGACGCTGTGACCACGTGAGTCATTGATATCCTTGAAATGGTCGAGATCGAGCGACAGCAGAGATAATGGAGCACCGGTTCGCTTGGCCCGCGCGATCTCGGCGCCGATATGCTCGAGGAAGTGTCGCCGATTTCCGGCACCGGTCAGTGGGTCGGTGGCGGCAAGGCGTTCTAACCTTTGATTGCTCACTTGCACTTGCTGTAGCGCCCTTTGAGTGTCGGCCATCGAATCGGCCAGGCGGGCCATCATTTCTTCCTGGCTATAGATGGTCGAGAAGGATTGCGTCGTTCGGAAAGCCTGGACAACGCCATAGCTGAGCAGCAAGAACCCGCCAGCAAAGATCGCGTGGGCGAGCCACCACATATGATTCCACGGTGCCGCCAGAATGAATGCGAGCGACGATAACGCAAACCACGCGACCGAGATGCCGAAAACAAGCATGAGCGGCGAGTGAATCCCTCGCATGAGCATGACCGCGACGTTCAGCGTACTGAACACCAGTGCACCGCCCTCCATGGACAAGCGTACCGCCGGGTGTCCCGCATAGGGGGAGTAGGCGATCAATGCGACAGCTATATCCACGGTCAGGAACAGGCCGGTCCACATCAGCCATGTGCGCGCATCCGAACGCTTCTCGACCTCGTCTGACGGCTGGTTATAGCTGAGCAGCCCAACGAAGAGAAGAATCGACATCGCGAGACGCGACGCCGGTCCATAGAGCAGAAACAGCCAGATATTGCGGTGTGCCATCCTGGTGAAGGCGCCGTGCAGTAAATAGATCAATACGAAGCCGAGAAAACCCAGCGTCAACCAACGCAACAGAGGTTCGCCCGAAGACCAGTAGCAGCGCCACGTCACATAGGTGACGAACAGCCCTTCGAGGGTGGCGACGGCAATCGCGAATTCATGGAACGGGTGATTTTCGAATTTTAGCGTGGGATCCTGCTGGAAATACAGGTAGGCGATGAACTGGGCGGGCATAAGGGCAAAGGCGATGAGGAGAAGGCTCATATACGCCTGTGTGACCAGCCGGAGCGCGTTGCTCGGTTCGTGTACCGCAAGATTGGTGTTCATATGCATATACCGCCTCCCGTGATGACGTGCGGTCGTTTCATTGCCTCTTGGGCGTCCCGAGGGATACTCTGTCCCAGAGCACCTTCGGTCCTTGTGTACTACCCAGATGAAGGAACCAGGGTGCGTCGCGGCCGGAAGGCCATTCAACAACTCGGCGCCCGCGATCACCGCTGCACCGGCGCGACGGAGGCGTGAGCTTGAGCTTTCTGTCCATCTGCGGCACCCCGTCGAGCAGGCGCGGCGCCGACAGGGTCGGCCTTGTCGTTCAGCAGATTATTCCGGCTCCTGCCGCGAGTTGTCACGGTCTGCGAGACGCTCGAAAACGCCCATCGAAAGACAAGGAAATCACGAGCCCGTTGAGGAAGGAGTCTGCGTATTACCGTACTCAACCGTCTGCCTGCCGCCCGTCGGTAGTGCCGCCGCCACAATCGGTCCGTTACTGGTTCGGCTCCGAGCCAACACGCGTAATGAGCAAAATCGTAAGCGTCAGCCCGCTTTGATTGACGAGTTTCTCGTAGGCCATCTGCGATCTCCTTCGTCTGGGATGTCCCCGCACTGCGCGACCGGGGCCGTTAGGATACCTAAGCTGGTTGAGCTAGCCGCCTGCCAAACCTTGTAGGTTCCCTAACGCAACTTGTGAGATTGGCTTGCGGCAAGGAGGAATTACTCGATCCGTCCCGGATGACGCACGAAGAGATGTCCGACCGACAAAGTAGTCGCCGGTCCAGCTCTATCGGGCGCGCGGCCAGCACCGCCGCCCATGTCCGGAGCCTCCCGACGCGGCGTGTCCGCCCCAAGCGCGAGAAACGCGAGGCGCATCGGCTAGAGGACCACGCGAACGCACGACGCACGACCGAAACGCCTTTTCTTGAATTGGTGCCGGACTGACTAAGACGATAAAGGGTAAGCGCTCCTTTCTACGCACCTATGCAGTTGAGCGCGGGGATGGGATGAGGTGTCCACCATGAACGAGGTGGACACCATCGATGATCACTCCAGAAGAACTTTTGAGA
>NZ_JASAUS010000274.1:0-5999 GCF_029953005.1 Bradyrhizobium sp. Mp27
CCGGCGGCTCTTCTTCGTCATCTTCGCTCCTGATTCGCAGCAAGAATCCTCGCCGCTGTCAGGCAGAAAATCCACTCAAGCTACTGTCCGAATTTGCGGGGCCAGCTCTGACATCATCTGCCATTGCCGCACGCGGCAGGAAACGGAGGAACTTAAATCGGCGCTGGAACGACGGTTTGCTGACTGCCATTTATTGCTGCATCCGGAGAAGACTAAAGTGGTCTACTGCGCTGACAGCAATCGACGGCGGTCCTACCCGCAGATCCATTTTGACTTCCTGGGCTTTAGCTTCCGCCCCCGTATGGCGAAGAACCGGTGGGGCAGGATCTTCACCTGCTTCCTTCCGGGCGTGAGTCCGAACTCTCTCAAGGAGATGAGGGCTCGCATTCGAGGATGGCGCTTGCCTCAGCACTCGCCGCTTCCGCTTGAAGACATCGCGCGTAGTCTCAGCCCCGTCCTTCGGGGCTGGGATCAATACTACGGGCGATTCTACCCGACGGAACTGCGTAGGCTCTATGAGTACTTCGATGAGCGCCTCGGCGCGTGGCTTCGGTGCAAGTACAAGCAACTGAAGGGCCATCGGGGACGGTCGTTGCGGAAACTCAACGAGATGGCGAAGCAAAATCCAAAGCTCTTTGTCCATTGGCAAAAGCTTGGACGGGCTACGGTTGGATAACAGGAGCCGGATGATGCGAGAGTATCACGTCCGGATCTGTGAGCGGCCGAGGGTGAAACTCCCTCGGCCTACTCGACAGCAAAAGGTGAGCGCCTCGCGAGCGTCATGCCGTATGACCTTGCCCCGTGGACTTAATCCAGATTGAAGTTCGCTCTGGCCGATATGAGGACCAGAGCATGAAGCGCAGCCGCTTTACGGAAGAGCAGATCATCGGGATTTTGAAGGAGCACGAAGCTGGCGTGTCGGTTGCCGATCTGTGCCGGAAGCACGGCGTCAGCGATGCCAGCATCTACAAATGGAAAGCCAAGTTTGGCGGGATGGAGGTCTCGGAGGCCAAGCGGCTGAGGACGCTGGAGGATGAGAACACGCGGCTGAAGCGGCTTTTGGCCGATCGTGGACGCCCACGGGATGAGCGAACGGCGGGCGTGTAAAGCCATCGGCTGTTGCCGCATGACCATCAGATATCGGACGACCCGGGCGGACGACGCGGCCCTACGCCAACGCATGAGAGCGATTGCCGAGGTGCGCCGTCGCTTCGGCTATCGGCGCCTGCATGTTCTGCTCAGGCGGGAGGGCTATCTGGTCAACCACAAGAAACTGTTCCGGCTCTACCGGGAAGAGAGGCTCGCGGTCCGTCGCCGTGGTGGCCGCAAGCGGGCGCTCGGGACCAGGGCGCCGATGGTGGTGCCGATAGCGCCGAATGACCGCTGGTCGCTCGACTTCGTCTCGGACCAGCTCACCGATGGCCGCCGCTTCCGCATCCTGACCGTGGTCGACGAGTGCACGCGCGAATGCCTGGCGTTGGTGGCCGACACCTCACTGTCGGGCTCCCGGGTGGCGCGGGAGCTGGACCGGCTGATGATTGAGCGCGGCAAGCCCAAAATGGTGGTCAGCGACAACGGCATCGAATTGACCAGCAACGCCATCCTGACATGGGCCGACCAGAGCCGTGTCGACTGGCATTACATCGCGCCCCGCAAGCCGACGCAGAATGCCTTCATCGAAAGCTTCAATGGCCGTCTCCGAGACGAATTGTTGAACGAGACGCTGTTCACGTCGCTGGCCCAGGCCCGCGTCGAACTCGGACATTGGCGGGCCGACTACAACGATACGCGACCTCACTCGCAACTCGGATGGAAAACACCATCGGAGTTTGCCTTCACCTGCAACCCGCGACGGGATCTGGCGCTGCGCTATGCCGATGGCTCCGCGCCAGCTCCCGCCGCTGCCACCGCCCAACCGAGCAAATCTAACAGCCGGGGCGAACTCAGGACCGGATAAAACTTGATGTGGTGGAACGGCCCGCTCCAACAGCATCAAAGTGCTAGAACGTGGTCGTTGTTCGAACGCCACAAAGGAGGGACCGTTCCGTGAAACAGGTTATCACCATCGGGCTGGATCTGGCCAAGCACGTTTTCCAGGTTCACGGGGCGGATGCCGAGGGCTCACCCGTGTTCAACCGGAAGCTACGGCGCAGCGAAGTTCTGCGTTTCTTTGAGAAGCTGCCAGCATGCCTGGTGGGGATGGAAGCATGCGGTAGCGCCCACTATTGGGCGCGCGAGATCGCAGCTCTCGGTCATGAGGTCCGGCTCATTCCGCCGGCTTATGTCAAACCCTTCGTCAAGCGTGGCAAGACGGATGCGGCGGACGCTGAGGCCATCAGCGAAGCGGTGACCCGAAAGACCATGCGCTTCGTGCCGATTAAGACGGCTGAGCAACAGGCTGCCGCGATGGTGCTGAAGACCCCGCGCTCTTCTAGTGCGGCAGCGAACGCAATCGGTCAACGCGTTGCGCGCGCATCTGGCAGAATTGGGGATCATCGCCACCGCCGGCCTGGCAAAGGTTGAGGCGCTGGTCGCAATCATACGGGATGAGACAGATGCACGCCTGCCCGCAGCAGCGCGCTTCGCGCTGATGGCTATTGCCGACGAGATTGAAGCTTCAGCCGACCAGATCGAGAGGCTCGAGCGCGCAATCGTCGCGGAGGCCAAGCACGACGAGGACATGCGTCGGTTGACCACGATCCCTGGCGTCGGCGCCATTACGGCGGCGACCATCAAAGCGCTTGTGCCGGATCCCGGCGGGTTCAAGTCGGCTCGCCACTTTGCCGCCTGGCTGGGATTGACGCCGCGGCCTCATTCAAGCGGAGGCAAAGAGCGGTTGGGACGAATATCGAAGATGGGAAATCCAGAACTCCGCTCTATCCTCGTTGTCGGGGCAACGGCCGTCTTGCGGCTTGTCCGAAACGACGTTCGGGCGCGGCCGTGGCTGAAGGCGCTTCTCGCCAGACGCCCCTTCAAGGTTGCCGCCGTCGCGCAGGCCAATAAGACGGCGCGGATCATCTGGGCGCTCCTGGACAAGGGCGAAATTTATCGGCGTCCCGACCCATTGGCGATTGCCGCGGTGACGCAGTGACCGCCAAAACGATCTGACCGGCGCAGGCCGGCAGAGGGCGAGGTGCAACAACAGGCGATGAACCCATGGGACGAAATCCCGAAACGAGTGAAGCTACTGCCCCCAATGCGCTCAAGCGCGTAAACTTGATTTAGCTCCTCGTTCCGCGGATCTCATCGAGGCCAGCGGCCATATTGTGCCGCGCGCAAAGGCCGGACATATGACCGCACCGTTCCAATGTGTGAAATCGACTGAAAAAGCTCTTGCCTCGCGGGCCGTTCCACATATGGGGGCAAGGTCACGTAGCCAACGCGTTAAGGGCCGCATCTTAGTGAGGCCTATAAATCGAGCGATATTTGCAGTGGCAGCCAATGAGATCGGTTAATCATTGTTCCTGACCGTTAGCTGACGATCGAGGTCGCAGCGGTCCGCTGGATGTGCCAGCTAAGAAGTGCATTCCAGACGTCTGCGGCTATGTACGAGCCGATTTGGACGCCATAAAACTGAATGGTTTTCACATAATTGACGCATTAGGACTGTTCAGCCTTTGCGAGAAGGCCGCAAGGGATCAAGTACACTCCCGCAGAAGCAGCAATGTCGCCCGGAGCTATCTGGTGCGGCAACTGCGAGCATCATGAAGTCTGGATTCCGCCGCCAATAGGAGAGCATGGCATGATGAGGGACAATTCATTGAAGACGAGATGAGGCCTCAAGAGCCGCCGACTTCGCATGCTCAAGCGTGATGTGCGCTCTGCCGGCGATGAGCAGTGAATGCCTGGCACCGATCAAGACTGCTTCGCCGCGGAGAGGCTCAATGGCGGACTTACATAAGTAGCGGGAAGATTCGATCGGCGGGTCGCCTAACTCAACGTACAGATCGTGCCGCCGCCCGTCCTCAGGCAACCGGCGGCACCGAGCGCAATTCGAGCACCAGAGGCATAACTAGAGGAGCGTGAGTGATGATAGACATCTACCGCTTTTGCGGATGGTGCGTTGTAGAGTGGTTCAGGAAAGCTGGGCCGAGAATCGCGGAGGTTGACTTGTTGCGCGACAACGTCATCTACGTAGAGTTCAGGGCTATCCGAGAGGCAAAGGAGCGGGCGTGCGAGCGCAGGTGGTAGACAAGCTGGAGGCGGGCCGGGTGCAGCATGGCCGGTTCGCGACTGCTCCGGGATCAGGCCCTTGCGGTCTCTTCTTTGTGCAGGGGCCTTGCGGGTGTGAACTAAAGATAAGTGCATTTGTCCGTCCTGGGTGGGAGCATGTCGCTGTTTCGACACCGCGGCGTTGTCCAAACTGGGAGGAGATGTGCTTTGTCAAAGACATGTTCTGGGATGAAGAAGAGTGCGTCATGCAACTGCATCCGCCACATTCGCGTTATGTGAATAACAGCCGATATTGCCTTCATTTGTGGAGACCCATTTATCGAGACATTCCGATGCCGTCTCCGAGCTTCGTAGGCGTCGTTGGATTGAGTCCCTCAGATGCGGCAACGTTGTTCGCGCGGATGAGCGCGACAGCATGACGGACTGAGTTTACAATATCCGAGCACAAGGTGAGGCCGAGCGGGTGCACAAGCACCGGTTCGGCGTCCCGATGAGATGTCACAAGCGGGTGTATGTCAGGCTCGCTCGGCCGTTGCGGCGTGCAAGGCGGGCTGAGATGAAATGCCGCTGTCAAACAGGAGCAGCCTCAGAGCGAACAACAGCATCTCGCTCGCTGATAGCCGATCACGGGGCGAACTGGGGACGCGAATTGCGCGCTCTTTGGAGGCGAAGTTTTGGGCGCCGGGCGGCGCGGCACGATGAGGGTGAGATCGATCTCAAGCCCACGACCGAGCCTGGTTTGGTGAAGGCATCGTCTAACGCAGCCATCATCCTGACTGAAGCTGAAATTACACGAGCGCGACCTCTTTCACTGTGCAAGAGTCACTAGCTGGTCGGCCACTGCCTCACACCTGCAGCAGCGCCCGGAAGCTGGGACTGTCGCACAGCCAATTTGCCATGACGGCGATAGCTTCCCTAAGCTTGTGTGGTGGCCAGCTCCTCGTCAGTTTGCCGCGATATCGGTCGCAGGCAAGATGTGAGCAGCGCGCCCTCTGAGGAGACGCACGCGGAAGAAGCCGGTGAACCAGCATGTATAATCGAGTCGATGGCGAATACGCACATACTGAGCAAGCTGAGGAATCGAGTTGGCCCGCAGACGGTAGCGAATGTGCCCAAACACTCACCGAAATCGCGCGGCTGGAGAGCCTGGCGCCCGGCGAATTGTTCGATAGAATGGGGCTCTGCTTCAGCAAGCCGCATACCTCAGATGCAATCGATGATAGTTCAAACACCTCGGGCCTCAGCACATCCTCTCTGTCCTCCAGCTCCGAGTTATCCGTTGCCACTAGCCCTGTCCGTCCTCTGTTCGATTACAGGACGGCGGAATTGCCCCAAGCCAATGTCAGTGGAATCTGTGTTGGATTGGCCGCGGAGTGGCTCCTTGATCTCCCAAGCAGCGCTTCCTCCCGAATGGGGGTTCTGCTCCCGGGCACGGAAAATCACCGCTCGGCGGCAAGACGGCAGGAACAGTCTGAAAAGCTTAAGACTCAATTGAAAGAGGATAAGGCGGAAGGGTCTCACAATTTCCAGGCAAAAAGCACAATCTTGCGTGACGCCGGCCTAGAACCATCTGCTGAAGAGACGCGATATAGGTTTGGTACATCTTCGTGCATCGACAAGATCGTAAACGAGCTTGCGCAGGATCCATCCGTCCATTTGGTCAGCTTGAAATTCGTCCAACCTGGCGCCGGCACCCACACGATTGCAACGGCAACGTCCCCCGTGGGTCGGTCAAAATCCCCCGGGTATGGTCACTTGAAACTCCCCCACCTGATGATCGCCGTCAGCGCCGCTGAACAGCAGTAGCCGGTCAGGCAGGACGTTTA
>NZ_JASAUS010000275.1:0-5863 GCF_029953005.1 Bradyrhizobium sp. Mp27
CCGGACATGGAGATGCTCGAGGAGGCCGGCCTGCTCAGCAAGGACAAAATGCTGGCGGGAGAGTTTCCTGTGCTGGCGTCGGACGAGGCCGACCAACTCGAGGCGGACCGACGAAGACAGCGACGTGGCTTGATCGCCCCGAGACGAACTCTTGAACAATTGCAGTGACCGCGTAACGAGCGGTCACCACCGGGCGTGCCGATCTCCGGCAGTTCGCCATGAAGGCGCGTGCGACGGTCCACCTCGCCAGATCTCGGCGAACTTTGCCCAAAGCGGATCATCGGAAAGAAAAGGCGAACTTCAGGACGGCAATATCTTTGGAATGACTGCGTCAATGACGAGCGGAGAATTGTACTCGGCGGAAAACCTTTGGCAGGGACACGCTCAGCAGTAAAAGGGATCAGGATTCCTTGACTTACGTTGTCAAATATGACAACATTCCCCATATGCCGGAACTGGTACGCACGATCTCGTGGCTAAAAGCCGCGAGGAAAGACTTTGAGGAATTCCCGCGCGAGGTCCAGCTCGACATGCTGACAGCCTTGACGGTTGCTGCGCGTGGCGGAAAGGCCGACATCGCCAAGCCATTCAAGGGCGTGGGCTCGGGCGTGTTCGAGATTGCCTTAAAGCACCGTGGCGACGCTTTCAGGGCGATCTACGCGGTCCAGATCGGCGATGACTTATGGGTGGTAGATGCGTTCCAGAAGAAATCCAAGAGCGGGATCAAGACACCGCAAATGGACGTGGACCGGATCAAGGAACGCATCAAACGACTGAAGGAGGCTTTGCGATGAAAAAGAACGGCGTTGAATTGGTGCGCGGCAGCGGCAATGTCTTCCGTGACTTTGGCTATCCCGACGCGGATATTCATCAAGCCAAGGCCATTCTTGCGGCGAAGATCATTGGCGTCCTGGACAAGCAGGAGATCAGCGTGCGGAAGGCGCATGATCTCACCGGTTTTGCGGCGGCCGATTTCTCGCGTGTACGCAAGGCTAATCTCGATCGCTTCACGCTCGATCGCCTCATCGCCATGCTTGTGAAGCTCAACCGGGATGTCGAAGTCAGGATCGAAGTGAAACCGAGGCGCCAGAGGCTTCTCGTGCCGGCGTGACCTTATGGCTGGCATCGGATGATGAGCCGAACATCTTCTTGTTTAAGCCAGGCGCGTCCTCGACCAAGGAACAATCAGGTCAGCAAGGACAAAGTGCTGGCCCGGGGAGTTTCCGGATCCCTTGCCGGGACATGACGATGACCAGGATAATGACTAAGGAGCTGGGGATCGGACAGCTCACTTCCGAACAGACTGTGACGGGGGAAACCCTCCGCCTTCGGCATCGTCAACTTAATCAACCTCTGAGCCGAAGGGATTCGGCGAAGCGCTTGTCGTGGAGATCTCTCGCCAAGTCGCAAAGGCTCGCTCGCGCGAAGCACGACGGAAAGTCGGCGGTGACGGCTCCGGGATAGGGGATGTGGAAAAGGTTCGCGACCTGATCGTGAACTGACAGAAACCGTTGAGCCTGATGGGACGATTTGAAACGCTTCATGATCCGCTCGCGGCGCCGCGTCGGTTGATGAGAATTCTCGGCCCGATTGTTGAGAGCTTTGTGCTGGCGATGTTCGACGTGAAAGCCCATCTTCGCCCTCGCAGCGCCGTACGAACGGAGCTTATCCGTGATCATCACGCGCGGCGGCGTGCCGGCGGATTTCAAGAGCTTCTTCATGAGCCGCTGCGCAGCGCGCGAGTCTCTTCGGCGCTGGATCAAGACGTCGAGAACTGAGCCATTCTGGTCGACCGCGCGGCAGAGCCAATGTTGTTCGCCCGTGATCGAGATAACGACCTCGCCCAGATGCCATTTGCCACCGCGAGCGGGAGCGCGCTGGCGAATCCGATCGGAGAACGCCTTGCCGAATCTCCGTCCCCACTGGCGCACGGTTTCATAGGTCACGCCAATGCCACGCGCCGCCAGCATTTCCTCGACCATGCGCAAGCTTAAGGGAAACCCGAAATACAACCAAACGGCATAGCTGATCACTTCCGGTGGGAAGCGATGGCGACGATAAAAAGGGTCCCGGGCGGTGGGCATGCCCGTCGTCTACCCCTCGGCCGCTCCAATTCGTTAACTTGACGGTGCCTCTCCGAGCTCTGCCGGCGCGAGGGCATTGCCGCCTCGATGTATTACGGCTGGTCCAAGGAGTTCCTCGAGGCCAGCAAGCGCCTCCTGGCGGGCGATACGGCGCGAGCTGCGACCTCCGGCGAGGTGAAGGATCTCCGCCGGGAGGCCGCCGCCCTGGGCCGTAGCCGATCTGACCCTGGAAAACCGTCTGCTCAAAAAACGTATGGCCCCGCCCCGTCTGCAAGGGGTCTGATTCGGTTAAAGGAGATCGTGGTCGACTGGGCTGCCCTGGTCACCAATATCAAGCCGAAACGCGAACATCCGACTTTTCGCGTGCGCCTGGCGCTCGGCTTTGCCACCTCATTAAGCTGCAATGCGACATCATAATGCATTCACGCATCTGTCACGGACTCGGCTTATGGCTTCGACATCGTCAAATGACCGAGGATTGATCATGAGCCCTTTGTCAGACATGCTGCGAAGCCTGCGGTGGGATGACTACCGTTACTATCACCGGAGCAGAGTTAATCAGACGCTGCATTTGATCAGCGCTTTCATCTTCCTCGGTTGCTATGCGCTCTTGTTCAAGGACCCGGCAATGGCCGGCCTCGTTGGCTGGCTTGCGATGCTGACGCGGCAGACCGGACATTTCTTCTTCGAGCCGAACGGCTACGATAACGTGAACAAAGTCAGCAACGAGTACAAGGAGGCGGTCAAGGTAGGCTACAACCAGACGCGCAAGATTGTGCTCTTGATAATCTGGGGCCTGGCGCCGTTCGCACTCTACGTCTTCCCGGCGTTTGGCATGTTCGATCCGCCTGTCGGGCGGCTTGACTTCATCCGGCAAGTCGGCACGGTATGGCTCGTTATAGGCATTGGCGGCGGCCTCTTTCGGATGATCCAGCTCTTCGTCACCCGTGACGGCCAGACCGGGCTGGTATGGGTCTTCAAAGTCCTGACGGATCCCCTCCACAACGTCGCGCTGTACTACAAATCGCCGCTCGCGCTGTTGCGCGGCGAGCTGATCGACACATCGATCGCGGCCGCCGGCTGGGGCGGTGACGAGGCCGAAAAGGCTCCGCATCTCACCTGAGCGACGCACGTTGAGCGTGTGCTCACCAGATGCCCGCTTGACAAGCGTATCCTTCGGCTGGAATGGTCCGCGCCTGATCTTCACTAAGGACCCCAAGGCGGTGAGCTTTGCGTGGTCGCATCCGCAACGATGATGGGCGCCATGTCCGACGCCGCTGAATAATGAATAGCTGGATCAGAAGGTTTTCGAGAAGGCCGCGCCGGCAAAGTGCGGCCTTCTTGCGTTGCTGGCATTTTCTCGCGGAAGCCAACGAGTTGGGGGATGTCCCGCTCGATGTTGAAGCTGGCAGAGCCGGAGTTCCCGATAATACCACGGAGGGCGGTCTCCGTGCGAGCTATAAAGAGAAGCTGATCGACTCCGCTTATCAATTACAGCGTCATGCGGGCGTGGGCCTGATTCGGCATGCAAGAGAACGATCGGGCGAAGGCACGGTCTGCGATAGCGGCAGGCCGACCACGTTTAGCGAACGAACAGGCTGGGCGGTGCGAATGCCGCTCAGCTACGGGACCGCGGCCTCGTCAGCTTCTCGAAAGCAGGTGAGACCCGCAATGGACTGCAGGGCAGGGTAGCGCGTGCACAAGGCCGAAAAGCCTCGAAAAGACCAATGATGTCGATTAGGGTATTTGGTGTGATTGATCGCCACTTTCGGAAAACTCCTTCCGCTCCGCCCAGTATGTTCGCGGTTCGCGATCGGCGAATAACCGGAACCCGACGCCGGCCAAGCGTCAGCCGTTAGATCACGGCGAAGCCCTCGCTACCCACAAACGGAAGGGCCGCAGATTGCTCTGCGGCCCACCGGATCAAAATATGCTTGTCGGTACTGAAATGGGCAGACCGGCTCTGCCCGCCAGCATTAGCACCGAAGAGGCCCTTCTTCTCCCCGGGCGATTACGGATGGTCACGGGAGGCTCCGTGTCCGGAAAGACATTCGCTGGAGAGAAATTCCTTTCCGATGCTAACGGAGCGGCAAACCGCGAGCGGCGGCGGGATAGCTCTTCCGGTAGTGCGAAGCGCTCGCACCCAAGGCGGCCGAAGCACAAGAACCAGCAACCCGAACGGCTGGCGGAGTGAGGAGGTCTGGCTTTTCCGGGGCGAAGGCCTCGCTATCCATGCGGCAGAAAATGCTCTTTTGCGGACCGCGGGGCTCGGCTGAACCTCCGCGAAAGACCTTTGCTATCGCACTCGGGTGCGACCTCCACCACGCCGGTCGATTGGTCTATTCGGACGGCATGGACCTCAGTAACCCCGCGGCGGCGACTCCGATCGGACGCGGCTGCCGGATCTGCGAACGACCTGCCTGCCGCAGCGGGCATTCCCCTCAGCCGGACGTCCCCTGCAAGTCGACGAAAACCGCAGCGCCTTTGCGCCCTACGCTGTGAGTTGACCGCAGCAATGTGCCGCGGAGACTGTGAACGTCTCCGGAAGCCTTTGTTACAATGACGTCGAGCGATTCCAACCCGAAGCCGCTATCTCGCAGTTTTGCATTCTTCAAACGGCGTCTCATTGACGTTCGGGCCCACGGCAGAGCTGACCCTCGGATCGCGGCGAAGAGCGATCGAGGCGCGGCGGCGTGTGGCCGGTTTGCTTCGGCGCCGCCGGTCAAGACGTCGACCCAGGGCGAAGCGATCTGCACACCATCGCGCCGCACGCCATCGACGAGCTTTCCGATCTTCTTGCCGCGGTCGATGCTGCGCTGGATGCCTTTCGACAGGAACGGCTGCATCCGCGTGTCGTTGAAGAAATCCTTGGGGTTACGTCGCACGAGCGCCGCCGCTGGACCAAGGACGGACGCCTTCCTCAATCCGGGTCCGGATCGTTCCGCCGTGGCCGGCAATCGATCCACTTCGCGCTCCATCCGGCCACAAAAATCGCGGCGCTAGTACCCACTTTTCTTAGATCGTGAGTCGTGATTCAAGGTCGGGATGATACCCGAAGCAAGAGAAGTCCACCTTTCGAGGAAAGATCGCAAGGTGCTTGAGGCGTGTTATCGCTCTCCGGTGACGTTGCAGCGCGATTTGAAGCGGGCGCGGATAGTTCTGTTGGCGGCGGATGGGCGCAGTACCCGGTCGATCGCCAAGGAAGTCGGGGTCCAGCCGCGGATTGTCAGCCTTTGGCGGCATCGCTATGCCGACCATGGCCTTGAAGGGCTGCAAGACAAGCCGCGGCCGGGCAAGCAGCCGATCTATACGAAGACGACCGACAAGCGGATTCTGAAGCTGTTGGATAAGCCGCCGCCGCACGGGTTTGCGCGCTGGACCGGTCCTCTGCTGGCCGAGGCGCTGGACGATGTTGACGTCCAATATGTCTGGCGGTTCCTGCGCAGCCACAAGATTGACCTCGCAGCTCGCAAGTCCTGGTGCGAAGGCAACGACCCGAACTTTACGGCCAAAGCCTTTACGGCCAAAGCCGCCGATGTCGTTGGCCTTTACGTCGCCCCGCCGGCGAAGGCTATGTGCTATGCGTGGACGAGAAGCCTTCGATCCAGGCTTTGGAGCGAGCGCAAGGTTATCTGACGTTGCCCAGTGGCCGCGCCTTGACCGGCCAGAGCCACGATTACAAGCGGCATGGCACCACAACATTGTTTGCGGCGCTCGAAGTCGCCACCGGAAAGATCATCGCAACGCATTCAAAACGCCGTCGCCGCGTCGAGTTTCTC
>NZ_JASAUS010000276.1:0-5765 GCF_029953005.1 Bradyrhizobium sp. Mp27
GCCGAAAGTCATCGCCGGTGTAAAGTTCATCGACGGAATCGAAGTCATTCCGAACACTGAAAGCCACGCCGCCTGATCAGGCCGCGTCACCCAAAATCAGCCATAGCTCCCTGCACAGCCGGGTGGGCAAATACGTCAAAGCCCTGGACCAAGGGCATCAGCTCACCGACATGAGTAAGCAGATCATCAAGAACGCGATCGGTGTCTTCGAGAAGTTCAACTTCGTCCGCAACAACAATTCCCTGGCCCACGACAATGTGCTGCCAAACCATCCGGAAGCCCGGTTCATTTTCGATTCTGTGACCGCGGTTTTGCGGTTTATCAAGAGTATTGAAGCGGCGCGTTTCGGGAGCTGAGCCTGGCGGCCTTATCCTGCCGCGGCAGCAGCAGCTCCCGGCGGTTGCTTTCGTAACGCATCGCTCGCGTCTTTCTTGGCTTGATCGAATGGACGGCCAAGAAGGATCGGGCGTTCAGCCTTGATGGCCTTGCCGGCCGCCAGAAACTGGAAGCGGCCGAGATTTGGAATCGAGCGGACATGCTGTGTGCTGTACACACTCTCCAGGAAATTGAGGCTGGTCTGATAGATCAGGCTATGTGTCAGGAAGGTGTTACACTGGGAAAGGATCGTCTTGCTCACCAGCGCGATCCGCTGGCTGATGACCAGAAGACCTACGCCGTACTTCCGGCCTTGCAATGCAATTTGCCCGATCCGACTGACGACCCATTGCGTTTCGCTGTCAAAACCCGAGCTGAACGTCTCCGGAATGATGGTGTGGGCTTCTTCGAGGACAATGAGAACCTTGCGCGCCTGCCGGTTGGCCCGGGCCCAGGCCATGATCGTTGACAGGTACAGCTCGGTGATCCTCAGCGTTGCCTTAGTGTTCGAGATTTCGGTCAACTCAAGTATTGCCAGCGGATCATTGCCGACCAGAAAGTCGTTGATCTGCTTGTCGACGCCGCCCTTGATCTGGGTGAGGGCGGTCTTCAGGGCGGCTTTCTCCGCGGGCGCGCCGCAGGGCGTCGTTTCGACAGCGAACAGTTTCTGCTCAAGGTCGTCCGTTTCTTTCTGCGTCGGCGCCGGAAAGATGGGCTTCAGGTCGGCGAGCCGGGCCTTGTACTCGCCTGTGAAATCCACACAGAAAATCCTGAAATCATTCTTGGCGGCCTCGCAGACGATATCAAGCGCGAGTTCGGTCTTGCCCGTGCCGGTGACGCCGAGAACGGCCGTGTGAAACTGAACCAGATCGTCGATATTGGCCATCACGCCGATATTGGTTGACGGCACGACGCCAATGGGAAACTCGCCCTGCTTGGCAATGGGAGCCGGAAATACGCGCTCTTTCGCCCAGAACACTGGCGTGTTCATGGTTGAAAGCCAGCCAAACTTGGTGAAGCCGTCCTCCGGCGAATAACAACCCAGCTGCACGGCGTTGACGATGTGCGTGCCGCGCGGGTTCTGGTCAAAGCTCTCTTCCGCCGTCTGGGCGTCGAGGATCTGGTAAAAGACGTCCATTCCATTCACGCGCACAAAAACGACCTGGCCTTCTGCCAACTCGGATGCGGCCGAGACCTCGAAGCGCAAGATGCCGATGTTCGAGTTCTCGACGGTGAATCCGACCAGCACGGACCCGGCCGTGCCGCTCAGGTTTTCTATGAACTTCGCTGCCTTCTCGGGGGAGTGCGACTGGATGACGTCTCCTTCAGCCAGCACTATCCTGTCCTGCAGCTCAGCCACGCAAAGACCGGTCCCCATCACGTCCAGTCCCTGGACCTGAGCGAACAGAGCCATGACATAGTGCTGATCACCATTTGACATGGCCGCGGTGTGCAGCATGCCCGGCTTCCACGAGCTGTGCCGCGACAGCCTGACCCTGACGATATCGGGGTGATCAATGCGTTCGATGATGCCTACCGTCGGGGAGGTAATGACCCTGGCTTTTTCTGCCTGCCAGTGCTTCCAGGCGGCGATCAGCCGCTCAAAAGGCCTGCCGATCGCGATCAATGTCCACAGCATTGTCAGCCAGGCGACCGTGGTCAGGCTGCTCTGGTAGGCGCCGATGATGCTGATCAGCGCCGGTGGCGTGTAGAGCAGCTCGCCCTGGCCGAAAGCATCGGTGGCCCGAAAGAAAAACCGCCCGACGGGGGATCGTTTGTTCTTGTCGTGAATAACAGGGCGACCATCGCTCCCGCCATAGAGGCGAGGCAGCAGATTACCGCAGTCCAACGCATGACCTCGAGATGAGGCTTAAGAGCCCCGGTCGCTCCGAGGTCAGCCGTAATCAGGATGGCCATGGCGCCAATGGCGTTGGCGAGAGCGTCTTTTGGTGGCACGAACCAGGGTGCCGAAAGCAGCGCCAGAAACCAGAGTGCAAGGCCGCTTAAGAACCAAACGCTTTCGAGCCCGCCGGTCGGCAAGAGGTTTCCCGATGCGACATACAGGCCGATGTAGAAGACAGCGACATTGGCAGCGAGTGCCAGGGCTCGATCGGCTAGCGTGGTCTGGATTCTGTCGGTTGACACGGTTCGGCTTTCCAGGTTGTGGTTAAGCTTAGCACACAACCTGTATAGTTCGGGACGAGAGCGCAAGGGCGGCTTCTGGTGCGCTGCATCAAGCCGGGCGATGTCCCCGAAAGCCGATGATGCTGATGATCATGGCGACGGATTTCTTATGACGACCCCATGGAAACCGTACGCTTGCACGGTGACGGCCGCAGGCGTTGCCGGCACCGCTTCGGTGCTGTCGACCGTGCATCATGTCACGCACACCGGGCCGGCCTTACGTATACTAGCTGATGGGCAGGTTACCCGAGGGTTGATCTACGACGAGTGTATCCTCAACGACTCCCGCACGACGGTCGTCTGGTTATCTCCCAACAACTGGCACAATGGCTCGCGTTACGGCTGCGTCCAGTTCACTTTTAATTTGCCGACATCGTCGCACGCCGAAAGATCTATTGGGTGGAGGTTCGCAAATACAAGAACCACGCCTACCGCTTCATGATTTCCGACAAGGACTTGAGCAAGCTGCCGGTTACCCCCTACGACCCCACAAAGGAAGAGGGGCCGCTGCGACAGGTCGGCGGAGTCTGGTACTGGAATTCGGAGCACACGGCGGAATTCCTGCTCGATTCCAGTCTGATCCTTCATTTCTGCAAGAAGATCGATTTCGTCAAGCATCACGAGAAGATGTGTGCTGCACCAGGTGGCTGCGGGCAGCTTGGCCAGGACGGCACCAACGCCGCCGGGAGAGTCCTGGCCTTTCTGCTCTCCAGAGACCTACGAGGTCTAAACGACACATTGATTGTGACCGACCCCAAGACGGAACTCTCTACGGCCGCCGAGCGCGGGATACTGAAAGCTTATGAGGACCTCTCGCGCAATCTTGGTGGCCCCGCCAAGTCCAACGACGACGTCGATGCGGCATTGCGTGCGGCCCTGCTGCAGCTCGCGGCGGGGGAAGAGACGCATGCACAGGCGACAGCAAAATTGATCCGCTCGGATGACCTGCTCTGCCGGCGGCTTGCGGAGCTCGTCAAGCGTCACTTCAAGCTGGAATCGACTGCTCTGAAGTTCTGACGCTGATAATTCTGCGCCGAGGTCTTTGAAAGGCGGGGATTGCCAAAGCAAAGTGCGCAAAATCGCGGCGCATGGCTTGACCCTTCAAATTCGCTTGTTCTAATTTTGTTCTTGTACGGCCCGATTCTGCCGGCCCGTCCCATTTTAAATGACAACATCACGGCCCGGACAGGAAACATGCACGAGATCATCTGTCCCCACTGCGAGAAGGCCTTCAAGGTCGATGAATCCGGCTATGCCGCGATCCTGAAGCAGGTCCGTGACGCCGATTTCTCACAGCAACTCCATGAACGGCTGGAACTGGCCGAGCGCGACAAGCAGAGCGCTGTTGAACTGACCAGGGCCCAGGTCAGCAGCGATCTGCAGAAGACCGCCGCTGCCAAGGATGCTGAAATCCAGGAGTTGAAGTCCAAGCTTGAGGGGAGCGAAGTCGCTCAGAAGCTTGCTGTCACCGAAGCGCTCAGCGTGGTCGAGAAGGAGCGTGACACGCTGGCGAACGCGCTCGCACAGGCGGAACGCGAGAAGAAGGCTGCCTCAGAGCTTGCTGAGGCGCTTTTGGCCAGCGAGCAGCACAAGATCACGGCCGCCAAGGAAAAAGAAATCCAGGAGCTGAAGGCTAAGCTTCAGGCCGTCGAGCTGGAGAAGAAGCTCGCCGTGACCGAAGCCGTCGGCGCCGTGGAGAAAGAGCGCGATGAGCTGAAGAACTGCATCAAGCAGGTCCAGCTTGAAAAACAGCTCTCCGAGCAGTCGCTCAAGGACAAGTACGAAACGCAGATCAAGGATCGCGACGACGCGATCGAGCGTCTTAAGGACATGAAGGCGCGTCTCTCGACCAAGATGGTTGGTGAGACCCTTGAGCAGCACTGCGAGACCGAGTTCAACCGGGTGCGCTCGATGGCTTTTCCGCGGGCGTATTTCGAGAAAGACAACGACGCGCGGACGGGCAGCAAGGGCGATTACATCTTCCGCGACGCGGACGAGGCCGGCACCGAGATCATCTCGATCATGTTTGAGATGAAAAACGAGAGCGACAGGACGGCGACGAAGAGCAAGAACGAGGATTTCCTCAGGGAACTCGACCGGGATCGCACCGAGAAGGGTTGTGAATACGCCATCTTGGTCTCACTGCTGGAGCCCGATAGCGAACTTTACAACAGCGGCATCGTCGACGTCTTCCACCGCTATCCGAAGATGTACGTCATCCGGCCGCAGTTCTTTCTGCCGATGATCACGCTGTTGCGGAATGCCTCTCTTAACTCGCTGAAGTTCAAGACCGAGCTGGCGCTGGTTAAGGCTCAGAATATCGACATCACCCAGTTCGAAAACCAGTTGGAAACGTTCAAGAACGGGTTCGCCAAGAATTACGACCTCGCCTCCCGAAATTTCCAGACGGCGATCGCCGAGATCGATAAGTCCATCGATCACCTGCAGAAGACCAAGGATGCCTTGATCGGCGCCGACCGCAATCTCCGCCTTGCGAACGATAAGGCGCAGGACGTGACGATCAAGAAGCTGACCCGGGGCAATCCGACCATGGCGGCGAAGTTCTCGGAGCTAAAGAGTGCTCCCGCTGAAGCCGCGGAGTAGGGCGGCCTAAAGCAGAGCCTCGTTGAACCGTGAAAAGCATGCGCATCAGCTTTTTCTATTGAAACCAGCTTGAATTGCCCACGGAGTACCTTGGACGAGTCTGGCTGCTTCATCTCGACCAGCTTGGCGGCGTCGGTCTGGGTGACCTCCCGCTCGGCCATCAGCCGTTTTAACTGCACCACCAGTGCAGCTTTGAGCTGATGTTCCTCTGCGTTGGGCAGGCCGAGATCAGCAAAAATGTTGCCCGAGCCCTTGGTGTGGGCGGGCAGCTTCGTTTTGGTGCTTATCATCGCTCTCCCTTTGTTGCCTTGTGGATGGCCTCGGCTTCGCGCAAGCGCTGCCGGACCAGGTCTATGTGCCGTTGCGGGGGCGCAATCCCGCTGGTGGATTTCTTCTGGAACGCGTGTGGGACGTATAGGACGCCCTCCAAACGCGTTGTGTAGACGGCCCGGTACGTATCGCCGTCAAAGTTGTCGCGAATCTCTAAAACCCGAGCTATGGCTGATTTTGGGTGACGCGGCCTGATCAGGCGGCGTGGCTTTCAGTGTTCGGAATGACTTCGATTCCGTCGATGAACTTTACACCGGCGATGACTTTCGGCA
>NZ_JASAUS010000277.1:2500-5704 GCF_029953005.1 Bradyrhizobium sp. Mp27
GGTGTCCGGTTTCAGGTCTATTTCACTCCCCTCGTCGGGGTGCTTTTCACCTTTCCCTCACGGTACTGGTTCACTATCGGTCGCTGAGGAGTACTTAGGCTTGGAGGGTGGTCCCCCCGCGTTCAGACAGGATTTCACGTGTCCCGCCTTACTCGTGGATACATCATCGCATTACTCGTACGGGGCTATCACCCTCTAAGGCCCGGCTTTCCTGACCGGTTCCGATTGTCTTTGATGTATCACTGGCCTGGTCCGCGTTCGCTCGCCACTACTAACGGAGTCTCTGTTGATGTCCTTTCCTCCAGGTACTTAGATGTTTCAGTTCCCTGGGTTTGCTTGAAACCTCCTATGTATTCAGAAGTCTCATACCTTCTCTTGATAACCGGAAATCCAAAACCTCTTCGATCGAAATCTAAAGGTCTGGCTTCTCACATTATCTGATCGAACCCCACACCGATGTCTTTCGACAAAGGTCTTGGAGTTCCGGCTATCGAAGGTGGGTTTCCCCATTCGGAAATCCATGGATCAAAGCTTCTTCGCAGCTCCCCACGGCTTATCGCAGCGTAGCACGTCCTTCATCGCCTCTCAGCGCCAAGGCATCCACCGAACACCCTTAAGGCACTTGATTGCTCTCATTATCAATGTCCACACACTCGGCAGAATGTTGTCTGCAGAATTACCTTGCGGCACGCGCCCTCGATGAACGCTATCTGCAGCCGGACAATGATTAGAAAGACCAGCTTGCTTCGTAAGATCGTTCCGATAGCGAGGCGGTCAAGCTTCGCTAAAAGGATCATTTACAACTCGCATTCCTTTCAGACGCAGCCTTGTGAGCTACATTGAAAGGCGCACGAGCGCCGAAATGATCCGGAGATAATGAAGTATCGCGCAACAATTGCTTGTTGCCCGATCCAACTCGGATCGATCTCCTCTTTACGATGTAAGAAATCACGCAGCTTACTGTCCATCCGGACTAGTAAGTGCGAAGTGATGTTTCGCGGACGATTCAGGTGCACGATCAGTCGATGATCAAACCATCTGGTGGAGCCAGACGGGATCGAACCGACGACCTCATGCTTGCAAAGCACGCGCTCTCCCAGCTGAGCTATGGCCCCGTAACCAGAAGACGAATGCTCACTCGATGAGTGTGGTGGGCCTGGGAAGACTTGAACTTCCGACCTCACGCTTATCAAGCGCGCGCTCTAACCAACTGAGCTACAAGCCCCTAACGCATATCCCGTCAAGGACCAGGGACCCTGCTCACGCAGGCCCAGCGCGTGTTCGTCCGCGAAGAAAGAGAAACGAAGACGGCGAAATCCCGCCAATGCAGCTCAACAATCCTGACGATCGTTGGCCACTGATGTTTCTAAAACGGTTCGATAGAAGCAAGCTTCTGAAGAACCATCCTTAGAAAGGAGGTGATCCAGCCGCAGGTTCCCCTACGGCTACCTTGTTACGACTTCACCCCAGTCGCTGACCCTACCGTGGCCGGCTGCCTCCATTGCTGGTTAGCGCACCGTCTTCAGGTAAAACCAACTCCCATGGTGTGACGGGCGGTGTGTACAAGGCCCGGGAACGTATTCACCGTGGCGTGCTGATCCACGATTACTAGCGATTCCAACTTCATGGGCTCGAGTTGCAGAGCCCAATCCGAACTGAGACGGCTTTTTGAGATTTGCGAAGGGTCGCCCCTTAGCATCCCATTGTCACCGCCATTGTAGCACGTGTGTAGCCCAGCCCGTAAGGGCCATGAGGACTTGACGTCATCCCCACCTTCCTCGCGGCTTATCACCGGCAGTCTCCTTAGAGTGCTCAACTAAATGGTAGCAACTAAGGACGGGGGTTGCGCTCGTTGCGGGACTTAACCCAACATCTCACGACACGAGCTGACGACAGCCATGCAGCACCTGTGTTCCAGGCTCCGAAGAGAAGGTCACATCTCTGCGACCGGTCCTGGACATGTCAAGGGCTGGTAAGGTTCTGCGCGTTGCGTCGAATTAAACCACATGCTCCACCGCTTGTGCGGGCCCCCGTCAATTCCTTTGAGTTTTAATCTTGCGACCGTACTCCCCAGGCGGAATGCTTAAAGCGTTAGCTGCGCCACTAGTGAGTAAACCCACTAACGGCTGGCATTCATCGTTTACGGCGTGGACTACCAGGGTATCTAATCCTGTTTGCTCCCCACGCTTTCGTGCCTCAGCGTCAGTATCGGGCCAGTGAGCCGCCTTCGCCACTGGTGTTCTTGCGAATATCTACGAATTTCACCTCTACACTCGCAGTTCCACTCACCTCTCCCGAACTCAAGATCTTCAGTATCAAAGGCAGTTCTGGAGTTGAGCTCCAGGATTTCACCCCTGACTTAAAGACCCGCCTACGCACCCTTTACGCCCAGTGATTCCGAGCAACGCTAGCCCCCTTCGTATTACCGCGGCTGCTGGCACGAAGTTAGCCGGGGCTTATTCTTGCGGTACCGTCATTATCTTCCCGCACAAAAGAGCTTTACAACCCTAGGGCCTTCATCACTCACGCGGCATGGCTGGATCAGGGTTGCCCCCATTGTCCAATATTCCCCACTGCTGCCTCCCGTAGGAGTTTGGGCCGTGTCTCAGTCCCAATGTGGCTGATCATCCTCTCAGACCAGCTACTGATCGTCGCCTTGGTGAGCCATTACCTCACCAACTAGCTAATCAGACGCGGGCCGATCTTTCGGCGATAAATCTTTCCCCGTAAGGGCTTATCCGGTATTAGCACAAGTTTCCCTGTGTTGTTCCGAACCAAAAGGTACGTTCCCACGCGTTACTCACCCGTCTGCCGCTGACGTATTGCTACGCCCGCTCGACTTGCATGTGTTAAGCCTGCCGCCAGCGTTCGCTCTGAGCCAGGATCAAACTCTCAAGTTGGACTTGAACTTTGAACCGGCTGATCACAACGTTTGACGAGGTCCCACCATTATTTCGACAACCGAAGTCGCCGAGCTGCCCGCGATTCACATCGCTGGCAGCGATGGTGTTTCCTTTAAAACGTGTACCGCCGAAGTCTTTCGTCCCCTCTCAGAACTCAAAAGCCGAAGCTCTTCAGTGTCCGAGAGGCGCAAGGACTCCGCCGTCCACGTTTCTCTTTCTTCATCTTCACTTGTCAAACAGCCCGGGACCAGGAGGCCCCAACCTTCCAGAGTGGAAGGGTTCCGACACCCTTACCGACGAT
>NZ_JASAUS010000278.1:0-5683 GCF_029953005.1 Bradyrhizobium sp. Mp27
CCGAAAGTCATCGCCGGTGTAAAGTTCATCGACGGAATCGAAGTCATTCCGAACACTGAAAGCCACGCCGCCTGATCAGGCCGCGTCACCCAAAATCAGCCATAGCTCGCGGCAGTCGCGTCAACCGGCGCGGTGCTGGTGACTTTCGCAGGCGCGAGGGAGGCCAAAGGGAACTCGGCTCCCGGGAGAGCACGGCATAAGCCGTCCAACCACTGCGCAAGGACGTGCACAGGAAAAAAAGTCGTTATAAATCAATGCAAAAGGCCGGTGGTGTATGGCCGGTGTCAAAAAGCGCCGCAAGTCCTGCATTCTCCGTAGGAAGGTCGTGGATGCGCGTTGACCCGCGCCCCCGCCTTTCCACGCCCCGACCGAAATAACGCATTGCGGACTCGCGCTCGCGATCCTGGCGGCCTTTTGGGCGGCGGTGCTGCCCTCTTGCGCGACGGCCGCGAGGCGCTCACCGTGCGCGCCCATGCCGCCGACCATGATCATCATCGTGCCGACGTTGTCCGGTTACGGAGTGGTTCGGCACGTTGCTGTGTCGGTGCCGCTGGTGCCGCAGCTTTTGGACGGGGTGAAATACTTGGAACAGGCGCCGCCACCGGAGACCCGCGACTTACGCAAGATGCGCCGGCAGGACACGCCGCGGGCACCGACGCTGCACGCCATCGGGCGCTATGCGGCGCGGTGAAGCCGCATCCCCGTAGTCTTGCGGGAAGCGCGGTTCAACGTCCGTTCATCATCATGATATTACGCCCAGCGTCGGGAGCGGCGTTTTGTGGCGGAACATGGATGTCTATTTCACGGGACGACTTTGACGCGGTCGGCGCAATTGTGGACTGGCTCGACGCGTGCCGACGTGGCGACCTCGCCGCAATGCTCAACTTCTATGACGATGAAGCGGTGATCGAATGTGCTTGCGAAGATGTGAGCCTGGTCGGACGAAAAGCGATCGCCGGCTATTGGGCACCAAAGCTGGAAAATAAGCGCGGCCCTGCCTTTTCCTTGGACGACGTAGCGTTGACCGGGCATGGAGTGCAGATCGACTACCACAACTACGAGGGCAAGCCAGTGCGCCTCTATTTTCGTTTTGGAGCGTCCAATAAAATCATTTACACGAACTGCGGGCCGATCGTTTGCCGCTCTCTCAAAAGCGGTGCGAACTAACGCAACGAAAGTCCACATCGCCCCACGTCACAGATGATGTTAATTGAGGCGTTGTTACTCTATGCGGCCGATGAGCTATCGGACGCGCTTATTATCGATTTTTGCTCATCAATCCTGTGGCAGCCGGGACAGAAAAACACATGGATGATTTCCGTTGGCTGTACGCCCATCAACGTTGAACGTGACCACCTCATCTCAAGTTGGCAGTCAGGGCAGATCGGCGACTTTAGCTGCTCTAACGAACGCTTGAGCCTGTCCATGGCGGCGCTCTTGGTTGCCCGCGCGTCTCTGTATCATGCATAACCCCGTGTTGGTTCCAAATCAACACTGAGGCCCGCTTGCGCCGCCCAGTGGCGATCGGCTTAAATCCTGCCATGCCCATCCTCACCCGTCGCCGCGATCCGTACCGCCCCAACTGTTGGCGCATCCACTTTGCCGACGTTCACGTCGGCATCGTCGCAAAAGCCGTCGGCAATCCCGGCGCCGCGGATAGCTGGCAATGGCAGTGCGGTTTTTATCCGGGCTCAAACCCTGGCGAGCATCGCAACGGATCGGCGCCGACATTCGAGGCGGCCCGCGCGGCGTTCGAGGCGGCATGGCGCGAGTATCTGCCGAAGCGAACCGAGGCCGATTTCCAGGCCTGGCGCGATCAAGAGGCATGGACGGCGGAAAAATATCGCCGCTTTGCTCGCGGCGAGCGGATGCCGCCGGATTGGCGACCGCATGGCTGATAGCGGCGGTTGGCGCAAGCAGTTCGACGCGCCGATCGTTCTGGCCGATGGCAAACAACTCGTTACCCTGCGGGACGCGATCCGGCACCTGGTCGACACGGTGCCCGCGCGCGAGCGAAAACATCCGCGTGTCCTGGTCGCGGCCACCGTGCTCACCGATGCCGCCGAGGGCCGTGACCTGGTCATGCATGCGCGGATCGCGATGCTACGGGCGTTGAACAGAAACGTCGAGCAGGTGTTTTTGGACCGGAAGATCAGCACTCATTGGGGCAAGCGAAAGTTAAAGAGGGACCAATGAGAACAGCCGGATTTGCGCCGCTGACACCGCCACCGGCCTCCTGGGCGACCTTTTGTATTGGGATCGGTGCCGGGATCATCCCAAGTGCGACTAACGCAGTGGATCGTTGACGCTATCTGCTTTCACACCCTCTACGTGCTGTGTAGGATCGCGAGAATCAGGGGAAACGCATGTTCGAATTCGTCGATCCGGAAGCAGGCTTTACCTCAAGTGCCATTCGAGACCCTCGGCGGTTCGTCGGTCGAGCTGATTTAATCCAAAGCTGCATGAACGCCCTCAATGCCCGAGAGGGGGTAATAGCTGTCTATGGTAAGCGGGGCGTTGGGAAGACGTCGCTGGTTCGCCAAATTCAACAAATGGCGAATGGCAACTACGACATTGCCCAAAAGGCTGGCCTCGCCCATCTCATTCCGCGGAAACCTCGTCGGTACTACACCGTCTACTATGCTTGCGATTCTAACATCAACAACACTGACGAATTGATCAAACGTCTGTGCAATGACACCGATCCAGAAGACGGCCTTTTGCGGCTTGTGCCGGATGCGGGCAAAGAATTGACCGAATTTTCCCGCTCGGATGAAGCGTCAGCGGGGCTTGACCTCAAACTGGTCAAATGGGGAATTAAGGGATCGGATTCTCAGAAATACGCAAGCGTGGTTCCGAACGACACGATTCAATCGTTCCGAAATTTTGTAACCGGCTCGGTTGATGCAAACAACAGAGCGTGGTCGAAACGAGACGGCCTGCTCCTTCTGCTTGACGAGTTCGATGTTATTGGCACCAAACACGGAATGGGATCGCTGATCAAATCGCTTACTTCACCTACTGTGAAGTTTGGCGTTTGCGGCATCGGGCAGGACCTCGGTGCGTTGATCAAGGATCATAAATCCGTCGGCAGACTCATCGAGCAGGGCGCGATACATGTGAGGGCAATGAGTCCCGGAGAAACACGCCAGATTTTTGCGACTGCGGAGGAGCTTTTCAAGAGAAAGGTCAAGTTCGACAAGAACGTAGTCGAGCAAATCGTCGAATTAAGTGAGGGCTTTCCATATTTCGCGCAACTCATTGGCAAAGCCTCCGTGCAATACGGCAACGAAATCGGCACGAACGACATTGATGTCAAAATCTTCGGCGAAGTGCTCGAAAAGATACGATCGGGGCAATCGTTTCCAAACTTAGAGCAGCAATATCAGCTTGCTGTCGGTCGCAGTGCGGAGAGAGCCATGCTGCTCGTTCTGCTTGCAGAGCAATCGAGCGAAGCTACGCTCTATAATGATGAGGTTGGTCGAATAGTTTTGCAGCGAACGCGAGCGACCGCTCAAGGTCTGGGCATTGAATACATCGATCAATTGATGCCGCGGCTTGTTGAGGAGCGGTATGGTCCGGCGCTCGTCAAGGGGGAGGATCGGGGGATTTACGAATTTTCTGATCCGGTATTCAGAGCCTACGTAAAATTGCGACGGCTCGATTAATCGAGGGATCACTAACGTTTGCGGTGACCTGGTCGAGCAAGTTGGTCATTCACCCACCACCCGCGGCCAGGTGACGCTGCGCCGCTCCAACTCGGCCTCAAGCTCGGCGACGCGCTCTTTCAATCGCTTGTTTTCCCGCGTCCAGTTCACCGCACGGCGCGCGGCTGCAATCTCCCTCTTGCGCGCACGCGCCAACCATTGATCGCATTCGATGTGCGAGGCGCGGACGGATTTGATCCGCGCGACCAGGCCGGTGAAAAAGTTATTCCTGGCGATTTCCCGTCGCTGGCCGTTGTTGTCGGCCGTTGCGAGCACCAGGCCGCCGATCAGCGACCATGTCGACGTCAACGAAATGTCGGATAGCTCGCGCTCGCATCGCCGGTCGTAGTCGGCCAGCAAAGTGTGCAGATCGCCGATCGTCTGGATAGTGCGCACCGGAAAATCGGCACCCTGGTGTGCGCGGCGATCAAGGCCCCTTGTCAACAGCGGCTGGCCGGCTGCATCTCGCGCAACGCTGTCGGTCATGGTGACCTCCTACCAACTCACGGCGTTGATGAACGCGACGCGCGCCGGCCGCGACATGGTCCAACTGCAATCTTGCAATAAGCGCGTCGCGATGCAGTTGACCTGAAACATCGAACTCGTCGGTGCGGCAACCACAGCCGGCGCGCCAGCCGTGCCGATCGGCAGCGGCGTGGTGTCTTCCATGTGCACGATGCTTTCGTTGCTCGCCATCATGCTGGGCTCGTCGCCTTCGCCGCTGGCAAAATTCGCAGCGTCGACCATGATCAGCATTTTCGTTGGACAGGTCGGCGAGGCAACGATCGCCAGATCGAGCGGGCCACCATCGATCCAGCCGAGCAGTTGCGAGCCGAGCAACATCGCGGAGGTCGTCGACATGATCAGCGTCGGGTTGGCCATCGCGCCGGAAAGCTCGATCGCTGCCGCGAGCGCGCGCACGTCACCGGCGAACGCAGGCAAGCCGCCGCCGGCGGTCGCTGGCGTTGCCGAGACGCCGAACAACAAACCAGGCGGCGCAACGGGGGTGCCGGCGGCGTTGCCGAGCAACACGCCGTCGATCGCGGTCGCAACGTCGCTCGCCAGGATGAAGCGGATCAGCTTTTCCAAATCGGGCACCGAGTGCGCCAGCATTTCGGCGGTCATCACCGAAATCACTGCGGCTTTTTTCGGTGCCAGAGTTGCGCCGCCCAACGCGAATTGCCGCACCGGGATCGGCTGCCCTTCACCGACGAAAGGCGGCGCCGCCGGCGCGGTCGGCGTCCTCGACGGGATTTTGACGGGACCGGCGAGCGAAACGCGGATCGAACCCGGCGCGGCCGCCAATTGCGAATAGACCGAGTTCGGCGAGATGATCGTCAACGCGCCAGAAACCGTTGTGCCGACCAGCTCGCCCGCCCAGGCCGGCACCGTCGTCATCGCCGGCCCGCTCGCCGCCTTAAAAATTAAGCCAGGCTTCGCCAGGCCTTTCACCACATCGGCGTCGTAGGGGAAATGCTGCGCGGCGACCGCGGCCGCGGGGATGCCGTGCTGTCGGCTCAGCACATGGCACGTTGCCACCCGTGCGAACGTCGTACCTGGCGCCGGCGCGCCGCGCTCTCGGCGAAGGTGCTCGATGATGTCGTTGCGAAGTTGTTTGCGAAGAACGTCGCGCTCAGAAAACCCGCTCATGCATGCTCTCCCGTCGGCCAAATTGCCGCTAACGTTTCGGAGGCATGCCATCTCGCGGTTGCCATTGCCGTTGATCAGACGGCGGCAGTCGGCGCGAGCAGCCGGAGTCTACGCTCTCGTTCGCGCTCGATGCAAGCGGTGCTATGCTGGCGGCCATGCCGATTTTATCGAAACAGCGTCACCGCCTGATCGTCGCGGATCGATCGTTCGATGCGTAGAGAGCTGGCCCCGCAAATTCGGACAGTAGCTTGAGTGGATTTTCTGCCTGACAGCGGCGAGGATTCTTGCTGCGAATCAGGAGCGAAGATGACGAAGAAGAGCCGCCG
>NZ_JASAUS010000279.1:0-5678 GCF_029953005.1 Bradyrhizobium sp. Mp27
GCACGCCTCAAGCACCTTGCGATCTTTCCTCGAAAGGTGGACTTCTCTTGCTTCGGGTATCATCCCGACCTTGAATCACGACTCACGTTCCAAGAAAAGTGGGTACTAGGAGGACTTGGATATGAGGACCACCTTCGACTTCGCGCCCCTCTGGCGCTCCACCATCGGCTTCGACCATTTGGCCGGCCTCGTCGACAGCGCGTTGCGCCAGGCGACCGAAGACAACTATCCGCCCTACAACATCGAACGCTCCGGCGAGGACAACTACCGGATCACGCTCGCCGTGGCCGGCTTCGGCGCCGACGACATCACGGTCACCGCCGAGCAGAACGCGCTGACGATCGAGGGCAGGAAGCCCGACAGGCCGGCCGGCGAATTCCTGTATCAGGGCATCGCCGCGCGACCGTTCCGGCGCGTCTTCAACCTCGCCGACTATGTCCAAGTGAAGCAGGCCTCTTTCCAGGATGGGCTGCTGATCATCGACCTGGTCCGCGAGGTGCCCGAGGCCATGAAGCCGCGAAGGATCCAGATCGCGGGCGCGCCTTCTCCGACGCAGATCGAGCAGAAGAAGGCGGCCTGACCGCTTCCGGATCGAAGTCCAGTGACGGCGGGTTCGCGCCCGCCGTCCATCACACCTACCCATTGAAAGGAGCGTAAGGAGGCCGGCGATGACCAATGCCAGAACGAATTCCGGCGATCTCAATCCCTTCTTCCACCCCGCCGCGCACTATGCGTCTCCGGACGACGTGCTGAACGACGAGACCCTCTCGGCACCCGAGAAGCGCGTCATCCTGTCGTCCTGGGCGTCCGATATGTACGCGGTCGAATCCTGTCCCGCGTTGCGCGAGATCCCCGGCATGGGACTCGCCATCAGACTCGCCGACATCCTCGCGGGTCTGCGGCGCCTCGACGGCGAGAACGACGATCCGCCCCGCCCGGGCGGCGCCACCATGCGACTGCGGCGGCCTTCGGCCGCCGCGTGGTGAAGGTCTGCGTGATTTCACTCAGGCCGTTCTTGGAATGGTGCTGCTCGGCCATGTCTCGGCGGCCTGGACCGTGCCCTTTCTGGCGCTTTTGTCCGGTTCGGCGGCACGGTCGCTCGATAAGGCTATTCTGACCCGATCAATCCCGCGCTAAACGAAGCGCTTCGGATAGCTTTTGCTTCTCGCGCTGCCAGCGGGTGTCTTCGTCCTCGATCCGCTTCTCGATTTTGCCGCGCTCTGCTTCGAGAGACCGCGCCTGATCCTCGTGTTTTCGCTGCGCCTCGTCCAGCGCTGCTCGAACCTTCGCCACCGCGCACTCCCGCTTGGCGCGTTCCTTCTCGCGTGTCACTTCTTCTCTACGGCGATCTGCGTCGCGGCGCTTCTCTTCGCGCTCGAACTCCGCGGCGGCTCTGCGCGCATCCTCTCGCTGATCTTGGGCGAGATCTGTCGTCGCAGCTCGATGAGGTCAAGCGGATCATCGGCCGGTTCATTCGTCACAACGAACTCGCCTATCGACGTTAAAAACGAAGTCGCCGCGCCGAGTATCTTGGCGCGACGACCTCGCCATGGTGAACCCGGACGGGGCAATGTCCGGTGCAGAGAGGCTAGCGCTCCGCAGCTCCGGTGCAATCGAAGACGCGGATTAAGCTTGATGTCGCCGCGCGGGGTTAATTCCGGAACTCGCCCGCGACGGCATCCTTGGCATCCTACTTGCTCAATCACGACCAAAGGTCGGCCCCAACGACGGGGACGTTTCAAATTGAGGCAAAAGATGCAAGAAGTGTCGCGTTCCGGCATCACCGCGGAGTTGCAGCTCAGGGCGCTCATCTCCGATCTATGGTGGCGCGTCGATCTTTTGAATTCCGATATCCTTGAAGAGGAAGCCAAGGCAGGCGTGTTCGACGTGCGACAGCCAACGTATCCGCTTCTCGCGCTAAATCTTCGCGCGCGACGCGACAACCTCATATCGACGATCTATGCTCTTGAGGAGCGTGTGAAGGCTGCGCAAGTGGCGGCGTAATCGCCTCACCGAGGGCGGCGCTCCTATCGCTGAGGATCGCCGATGTCGAATAGGCCTAGACGATATTCTTCGCCTAGCGGCTGCTCGTCCGCCCTTTGCGTGATCAAGGTGAACGTCGCGTCGGGATAGTGCGTCCACACTTCGATATCGTCTGACGTGACGGTGAGATATCCGAAGAAACACTTGTATGGACTCGGCTCCGTTACCCGGCCGATTTTGTCCCAATCGATCTTGTTAACGCGCATCGCTAAGTCCACTCGTTCTCAGGCAACGAACCGGGCGGAGGTTTAAGTTCTTCGAGGGCGGCTTCGATCACCGCCAATTCCTCTTGGATTGCTTTGGCCGCGTTTTCTGGGTTGATGCCCGAAACGGCTTGCAGCTGGGCGAGCACCTTGCGACGATGCGCCAGCAAGTCGACCAGAGCGCGACGGTCCCGCACCTTCACGTAGCTAGCGACGATAAGTTCCATGGCCTTTGACACATTCATCGTTTCCCAACGGTTTGCGGTTTATCGGGGCGGCTAAGTTCTGTCAGGCCGGCTTCGTTCCGGGTGATCGGGCAGCTTTGAAGAAGATATCCAATCGCCGGTCACGAAGAGGATCGAGCATTAGCCAGTGATACTGATTAAAGAGCGGCCTGCGCTTTTCCTGCCGACCAACGTATCGTTTCGAGCGGGCGTTCGGTTTCCATGGCCGTTGGTTGCCATCGCATCGTTCACGATCAGTTACGGATTGGGAAATGTCGGCAATCTTTTCTAAATGGTTCAAAGTTAATCTTCGAGCATGGACCACGAGGACGCATCGGCTTGGTTCGTTCCGGCTCTCAGGCGAAGCTACGCTCGTCTAGCAGCGTGGATGACGCGCGGTAATCGCGCGCCTGAGCCCAGCCGCTTGCCGGCGCCGCCCCGCTCAGAGCGGCCAGCTCGCTTTCCCGACCCACCCAGGCGGCCAGCGCCGCCGCGCATATAGGTGTCTTGCAGCCACCGCAAATGACGAACGATCGCACATCGACGCGTCCGTGGTCGCCTGAAGAAGAGGCGGAATTGCTGTCGCTCTTTGGCGCAGGTGCCACTGCTGAGGAGGTCGGCGAGCGGCTGCGCCGCACCCGTCAAGCGGTTTACGCTCGCTTGCAACGCTTTCAAAAACAGCGGGGGCGAGCGAGTAGGATGAGTGGGCGATTATTTGCTCAGTTGCCAGATTGATCTAGCGACGATCGATCTCTAAGTCGCACGGATCACGTCCGCGGCGGATATAGGGTAGCAAGCCGATCTATCGCATCCTCCGTTCGCCCGCGCTGAAGCAGCCCCTCCCCCGTACATCGAAGGTTCAATTGCATCCGCGTCAAAGGAGCCAAGCTGTAAGCGAGCGCATTTGAGGTATCGCGTTCCACAGGCGTCATTCCATCAGAATGACCGTTGGCTCTCCGCTCCTTGGTTTTGCCGCGGCGACTGAGATTGGCATCATCTGCATGGTGGCGATCGCCATGCGGGCGAAGCCATCGAACAGAAGGATAGGAAAGTAAGCGAGCAGCATAGGAGCCTCCGATTTTGTGAGTTGTTCAAAGTCTCTCGCGCGTTTGCGCCCGATCCCAGATTTGAGCTCCGCACGGGCATTCGAAAAAGCTGTCCGACCCGTTCGACCTTGGTTCGATCTTCACCAGCCGCGGCCACCGCTCGCACCGAGGGCATCGAAACTCTTGATGCGGCTTTGCCGTGGCGGATAGCCTCTCGAACATCAAAAACATCGTCCGCTCCGTTGCGAGACGAACAGCATTCGAAATCGCTAGCCTTCGCGAGGGCCATTCGGGCGGGTCGTAGACCTTTGGCTATCCGCTACGGGCGCCGCGATGAAGCGGCGGACGGCGATCTCGCTTAAGCAATCGTCTCGCATGATCCCCTGTTCCGACGGGTTGAAGCATCCTTTTTAGGCAGCTGGCGCGGGTCCGCGCAGCCAATTCGCAGCTATTCGTCGGTGATCTCGTACAGAAGAGATGCCCGCAAGGTCAAAGAAAAGGTGTCGCGTGCGCCAAGGACGAAGGACGGCGCCGCCGCGCCTTGCCCTCTCCCCACGTACAAGGTCGCGTATGTTCCCCATGGCCCGTCCGCAGCCCGAATTTGAACTGGTCCGATAACAAGCCGCGTGCACCATGATCCGGCCTCCGGGGCGTTTCCGGCGGCGCTATGGTCCCGCGCCTCGGATAGGTGCGGCCCCCAAAACGCGGGGCCGATCGGCTCCGCATCGGCATGGGCGTTCGTTGATCAAAGACAATGGCCGGCGGGCATCACAGCCGCCGGCCATCGCTTGCGCTACCTTGGGCTGGGGGTTGATCGGCAGCGCTGACCGCAAGCCTGCCGAACGCCGATTAACAACCCATTAACCAATTCGGGCAGGCTCTGGCTATTTCGCTGGCAACAACGGGGCGGCTCGTGCTGCTGCTCGTTCTTGGTTGAGCGCGAACATCCTCGCGGCCGGCGGCGAGGACTTGCGCCAGCTGCCATTGACGATGCGCAAGGCCAATCTGGCGCGGCTACCGCGCGGTCGGCCAGGACGGCATATTCGTCGCGCCATTCGAGGCCGGCGAGATCGGCCCTGACCTGTTCGGCGCTGCCTGCCGCATGGGCCTTGAGGGCTTGGTCTCGAAGCGTCGCGATCGCCGCTACATCGCCGGCCGCACGAAGGAATGGATCAAGGTGAAGAATCGAACACACCCTGCGATGTCCAGGGAGTTTTAGGATGCCGGATTATGGCCGCTTCTCGAGCTGAAGCAGACCTACGCTAGATCAGTCGGGCATTTCCCGTTTCGACCCGAAGCGGACGTGAGGACTGAAGCATCTCGTGTCCGCTTCACTTCATTGATTTAGGTCAAGATCGTCGCCACCGAATGACCGAAGGTTCGGTTGAGCTCGAGCAACCTGTGCGTGCACACAATGGGACCACCGATGGATCGCATAAGCGCCAGCAATTGGACCGCGGATCAATATCGATCGGGATGCCAAGTAGCGTGGCATGCATCCGTTGGGGGATAACGCTTTGACAGCGCACCCTTCAGCTAGGCTTGCGTCCGATGCTGCCGTTTGTGACGGTCCTTCAGACATCGATAAAATGGTCTGGATACAAGGCGGCACGTTTCGCATGGGTTCGGATCGGCATTATCCGGAGGAAGCGCCGGTCCACCGCGTCACCGTGGATGCGTTCTGGATGGATTGCCATCCAGTGACCAACCGGCAATTCAAGGCGTTCGCCAAGGCTACCGGCCACGTCACCGTTGCCGAGATCGCGCCCGATCCAAAGGACTATCCGGGAATACTCCCGCACATGGTCTATGCGGGCTCGCTGATGTTTTCTCCGCCCGCGCATCCGGTCAGTCTCCGGGACTTCAGCCAATGGTGGACCTTCGCCAAAGGCGCGAACTGGCGGCACCCCTACGGGCCGGGCAGCGACATCCGTGGGGTGGACGATCATCCCGTCGTGCATGTGGCCTTCAGCGATGCGCTCGCCTACGCGAAATGGGCCGGCAAGGATTTGCCAACCGAAGCGGAATGGGAGTTCGCGGCGCGCGGCGGGCTGGACGGCGCCGAGTTCGCATGGGGAGATGAATTTGCGCCCGGGGGCCGTCACATGGCCAACACCTGGCAGGGTGAATTTCCACGCCAGAACACCAGGGACGACGGATAC
>NZ_JASAUS010000280.1:0-5659 GCF_029953005.1 Bradyrhizobium sp. Mp27
AGTCTCGGTCATGGCGTATCGCTCTCCTCGAGAGGTTCTGGCAGGCTCGTCACCCGCCTCGATACGCCGCCTTCCTCACACCGTCATCACCCAGATTCCGCCATAGCTCCAGACAGCAATGCCGATACGTGATCTCCGGGCGGGACATCGGCAATCAGAGCAGCAGATCGAAGTGAAGGTGCTACGACTTGTCCGCCCGGCTCCTTACCAGAAGTCGTCCCAGCTCACGTGCAGCACATCGCACGAAGGTTAACCGGCGGCCCCCGCCACGGCGGCGCCGGAAGCCAAAAGCCTTGTGACCCTCCTAATATCGCCGGCAAGCAGGCTCGAGACGACGCTATTGTTCTGGTATCAAGCGACTGCAGTCCTCTGACCAGCCGCCGGCGTCCTATCTAGGGCACCATCGAATGGAGAGGGCTTGACCCTCACGTAGCGTCAGGTTGTAGCGTCGCCACAGATGCTCACGTTTCATCTGTCGGCCGCCTGTTGGACAAGTGCGGCATAGCGAGTGCGAATAGACAGGCAGCTGCAACAAGGCACTCGGCTGCAAAGACGTCTGGCTGAACGGTCGGAGCTCAGATTGGACAAGGGACGTGCACAGTTCGATGGAACCGCTCAAGTCGATCATCGCGAAAGTTGCCACGGGCGCCATACTGACGCGCGAGGAGGCTGCGTCAGCGTTCGACAGCATGATGTCGGGTGACGCAACTCCCTCGCAGATCGGTGGCTTGTTGATTGGGATGAGAGTCCGCGGCGAAACAGTCGAAGAAGTCACCGGCGCCGCGTCCGCAATGCGAAATTTAATGCCCAAGGTGGAAATGCAATGCGACCCCATCGATATCACTGGTGCGAGCGACGGGGCGATGCGTCCGCTCAACGTATCGACGTGCGCTTCCTTCATCGTCGCCGGGGCCGGCGTTCCTGTCGCCAAGTATGTTAACCGCGCTGCGACTTTGGGTTCAAGCACCGCAGACGTGTTGGCGAGTCTAGGCGTAAAGGTCGATCTCAAGCCTGATGCGATCGCACGTTGTGTGCACGAAGCCGGCATTGGCTTCATGTTTGCGTCAGCCGGCTATCCTGCGATGCAGCGCATCAGCCAGATCCGAAGCGTGCTTGGAACCCACACAATGTTCAATCTGATCGAGGCTTTGTCTAATCCGGCCGGCGTCAAGCGGCAGATCCTTGGAGTTTTCGCTCGCAAATGGGTGCAGCCATTGGCGTACGTCTTGAAGAACCTGGGTGCCGATTCGGTATGGGTTGTTCATGGCTCGGACGGGCTCGATGAAATATCCCTCGCCGGGACAAGCTTTGTTGCTGCGGTCGAGGCCGGTACAGTCCGCACGTTCGAAGTGACGCCGGAAGAAGCCGGGCTCCCCCGCTACCGCGCCGATGCGCTGGAGAGCTGTGATTGCGAGTCTCATGCCATTGCGTTAGAGAAAGTGCTCGACGGCCTCCCAGGCCCTTTTCGTGATGCCGCACTTTTGAACGCGGCGGCGGCACTGGTGGTGGCCGGTCGTGCCTCGAACCTACAGCAAGGCGTGGCACTTGGCCAAGAATCACTTGATCACGGCGCTGCAGCCGCCCGGCTGACTCGCTTGATTGCGGTTTCAAACGCCTAAAGCTGAGCTGGCTGAGGCTCGACTAATGCGATCAAGAGTGCAGCTTACGTGCGCAAGAATATTGCAGCTGCAAATGCGCGCCACTTCTGCGGAATTTGAGTGAGCGCCGCTGACGAAACAACTCGCGCTGAGCAGGTGTCCGACAGCCACCCCTTTGCCGACTAGAGGCTGTTCTCGGCCCGGTTGCTGAGGTGAGGACCCGCGGCGCAACGTGCGTTACGCGCCAAAGGAGACAATGGATGATGCCCTGGCAGAGGATGGAAACACTGGGAACGATCGCAACAATAGAACACATCATCCGGAAGTTTCGGGAATTGATCGATACAGATAGCTCCATCCCGCCAGAGCTGCGGCGTGCGCTGCACGATACCCTGGATGAGCATCTTTTCGAGGCAAAACGACGTGTTCTGCTGAGAGCGCATTAGGTGCGCCGTTGCCGCCTACATGCCGAGAGACTGGCAGGCCAGCGTGGCGCTTTACGCAAACGCCAAAAACACTTGCCAAGCTTGGCTTCGATATCTCGCCTTCTCAGACTGACCGCCGATGGTGATTCCCGCATACGCCCCCTGAGCAACTCCAAATTTCGCCGGAAGCGAGCGGCGACGTGCGTTGGGTACGCCGCCGACGCGTTCGCTGGATCTCTCCTCAATGGCCCTCATTAACTGGGGCTCGCCCCCCTCACGGCGGCGCTACATGTTCGCGATAGCCCCTTGGGGGACTGCTTGGGCCAGCATTACCTTGGTCACGTTTTCATAGGCCGCAAAAAAGGGGCTTGAATCTGACGTAACGTTAAATCGTACGCTCTCGGGCGTGGCACCTATCGTGTGAGGGACTGCGAATGCCTCAGCTGGTCATATCCGCTGACCGATGGCCGGTCATGCTCCTCATTGTCTATAGTCCCTCGCTCGGGAGGGCTGTGCAGCGAGTTCCGATCGCGGCGCCAGAGCTCGCACGTAGCTCTAAATGGTTCGGCATTTCTGATCCTGACAATATGGCCGCCGGCGGCCACTTCGCCACGGGAGCCGATAAGGTCAGAATTGATCGACGTGGAAGTCTATCGGAAGCGCTTAGGTGGCGCCCGCTTCCTGAAGCTGCTCGTCTCGCGCAGCAACGCACAAAACTCAGTTCGCCGAACCCGCCACCTTCAAGCTCCTTTCCGCACCTGGCAAGGCGTTTCGACCGTGCAAGGTTTGGCAGATGGTGAGCCCGCGCGGGTTTCGACGAGTGGCCCGCGCGGGCGACTCCGCGTGACCAGCGCGGCATCGGAAGAAATTGTTTGGCAGGCTGGAGCAGCAAGTTGAAAGACCGCGATGGCCTTAAGAAGGTCCTGTTAGTTCATCATGTTGAAGGCCAGTGCCGTTGCATCATCGGTTTCAAAGATGGAGATATGAGAGCGGCCTATATGTGCGGCGAGCCTGTATATCAAAAACGCGGCAAGAAGACCTCTTCGTGGTGTGCCGATCATTACCGGAAGATGCACACCGCAGCTGAGCAGAGCGGAGTGATCGATCGATCGGCAGATTTCCCTCGAGCGATATCCATCGTTCGCACCCCATGACAGCCATTAAAAGCAGGCTTCCGCCAAGACCGTGTGAGCACAGCCTGTACAAGCGCCAGCCGAAGCATATGACCGGGGCCTCGTCAGGATTTGGGGGGCCGTTGCGGGTGGCGCAAACAGAATGCGCGGACCTGACACGCATGAATAGCAAGCTGAATTTTTCCACCCCGGCCGAGGGAAGCGCTACCTATACCTTTGACAAGACCGCGATTCATTTCGAACGGAAGCCGTCCAGCTATGTCATCCTCAATCGATACATTGAGCGGATCGCTCGCGCCTTGGAGAGCCAGTTTGGTGCCCTGAGAGGAGCCCGACTCGAGATCCCCAGCCTCGCCGGCGACAATGGACACTGCGAGGCCGATGGATCTATTCCGCTTCACCGCGGCAAAACAACTCTCGATTATTTCAAGCGAGAATATCTTTCCAGCAAGAATAGAGCGAGTGCTTACGGAACATCCAAATGTAGCCGAATGCTGGTCGGTCGAGCCGTTGCTCGATGGGAAGACGCACCCGCCGCTTATGTGACCAAGCGGCGGCGACTGCCGGATCGAGGCGCAAGCGCTGATCGCCCATGTTTGGTCAGAGCCCGTTTATCGGGCTCTGCGAGATCATTTCATACGCGGCCGAGCCATAAATTGAGATCGGCAGATTCGAGGCGGGCCGTTCTCTCCCGCTGCATCGCAGGTGACATCGAGATGGCGCAAATTCTCCCCTCTCCCAGAGCCTTGCCACGGCATGGCAACGACTTCGTGGTTGCCATGACGATCCCATCCTGATCACGACCAGATGCCCGGAGGTCGAGAATGCCGCGAATCCTGATTATGAATGCCGGTACGCCTCAGATGTCGGGCGCCCACCTAACAAAAGCTCAACTTTCGCTGGCCGCCAACTCGGCATTTCGTTCAGCGTGGTTTGCTCAGGAGGGCGACCTGATAGTCTCTCCGGTAGTGATCCCGGCCGATCTGTTATCCTTCATTGGCGGAACGCTCAATTTCCATTCATCGGCTCTTCGCCTGCTTGTACCTGCGAGCCGCCAATCGACAATCCTCGATGATTGTACGTTACTGTCCAAAACTGTTGTCGAGCGGCTCAAAAGACATATTCGCCAGAAATCAGACTGGCAATTGTATCCCTGCTACTCTACTGAAGGCGTCGCACGCTTGGCGGCCATTCTAGGCATACCGAAGACCGGTGACGACTTCGCTTTGCAGCGCGGGCCTGATCTGTTGAATCGCAAGAGCCACTTCCGTCAATTGGCAACAAGCGTTGCACTTCCGCTCCCCCATGGATCAGTCGCGACAGACCCAAATGGACTGTTCAAAGCCGTCACCTCCCTCAAATCCGAGACCGGTAGGGTCATTGTAAAGTTGGATAATGGAGCTGGTGGAGTTGGAAACGTCATCCTGACCAGCAATAAGAGCGATCCGCTACCTGGAGCCAGAGATACTCGGTGGGTTTCGTGGCCGTCGTTTGATCCCGAAGCATTGTGGTCTGAGATGACAACAGCCTCGTGTAAGACGCTGGTCGTGGAATCGTACCACTTGGCCCGATCTTTATTCTATCTCGAGTATACAATCCAGGATGATGCATCAATCGCTTTTGTCAATAGTGGAAGCATACGTCTGCGTAAAAGCGCAGACCGATCCGAAAGAGCTCTGATCTGGACGGGACTTGAGCTTCCAAGCGACTTGGAGGACGAGCAATTGTTAGCTGCCCAGGCCCATGCCTACCGTTTTGTGGCACTCGCGCGAGACCTGGGGTATCGCGGAATGATCAACATCGACGCCATTTTCGCACAAGACGGGCGGTTGCTGTTCAATGAAGCGAACGGCCGCTGGGGTGGCGGCTCGGTGTTACACAACATTGCCGTCCGGCTGCTAGGCGTCGACTATTTCGGCTGTAACGTTATTTTATCTGTGAGAAATGTGCGATCAGCATCCTTCCGGGCGGCGCATGATCGTCTCGTCAAGGATGGACTTATATTCGACCACACACGTAAGGAGGGCGTGATCCCGCTTGCTGCCGATGAAAAGGCTGGCACTGTGGAGTGCGTTGTGATTGCGCCGAACAGGCCCGCGGCCCACGATCAGCAACACCGACTATTGAAGTCGTAGCAAACATCGTCAGCCGCTCAATTCATCGCTTCGAAGCCTGGGATACACCATCGCGCACCGGGAACGCGCGCCTCCCTTCCTTCACGTGGCGACGAAGGTGCCCCAATCACCGAGCAAGCTTTGGTCGGACGATGAATGGTGGCCCTATGAGAGTGCTCTTGTTCGGCCCGGACGAGACCAGCGGTGCGCCGAAGCTTGTACAGCGACGAGCGTCATGGCGTAAGGCTGCCAGCGCAGTTGCCGACCCCAAAAGCTAACCCGTCCTATTCGTGAGAGTGCGTTTTCTAGTCCGATTGATGTGGCCGCACATCTGCTCTGACGAGGCGCACAGGATTGCCTTCGGCTTTTCGCCGCCTGACCACCCGTAC
>NZ_JASAUS010000281.1:0-5635 GCF_029953005.1 Bradyrhizobium sp. Mp27
GTTGCCGAAGGTCAGCGCAGGTGTCAGATTCGAAAACGGCATCGAGGTCATCCAAGTGCCGGAAAACCACGCCGCCTGATCGCCTCGTCACCCAAAATCCCGCATAGCTCAGACGAACTTAGGTTACGTTCTGACACAGGAGACATCAATGCTGTCTCCTCGGTCCTCCTTAGCTTAGCAGTTGCTGACTGATTTGTTTGCCTTAAGAAATTGGGGGCTACAGTACAAACCAGTTGCTGCCGATGCTCGCTGCGGCGAGGACACCTGTGTGATAGCCCGGCCGTGGTGGGGACGTGTTGCGCCGAGCACGTTTGACGGGTTGGACCAGAGGTCTGCCACACATGATGTGGGAGCTTGACGATAGCCGGAGCGCTGGGAATCGATAACGAAGCGGCGGCCCTATAGACAAGTCCAACCCGCACGCGTCAGCGGACGTAACAATTCCTTGGGCTGGGCATCGTTCAAAGCGCTTTCACCGGAAAAGCGGTGACCAAGACATGAGGGGCGTCCTGGCGAAGCTCCATTTCGTCGTCACCGCGGCTGGGCTGAGCACAACCAATCTCGTGCTTGCCGAGCGCTCTCGGGAACCGCTCTGCAATGGAGCATATAGCTTCGCTCCAGGTGGAGTTAAATGCTAGGGGCGCTGATCGCTCTGGGCCGGCATTACTTTGATCACGACCTGGAATGAATCGAGCCGGCGTACCCTCCGTCTCTCGCAAGGTCAAAGGTTGTTTTGCAGCCGACAGTAGCCGGTAATGCTTTGGCGGGCAAGAATTAGCTCCTAATAACGTTAGGGCAGGTCGCGGTTCCGGCCGCAAAGAGGTTGCCCGGTGCGTGATCGTCGTTAGATCGGACAAGAACGCGCAGTTGATCGAATCAGATGCGGCCTCGGTCGCCATATGCCTGCAGTGCGCTGTCGAGACACTTGAGTAACTCTTGTACGCCGAATGGTTTGGCGAGGAAGCCGATCGCTCCGGCGTCCAAGGCTGACGCGCGTACGCGCTCGTTGGGGAAAGCTGTAATGAAAATGAAGGGTGCTTGGTAACCACGCGTCCGCATCTCTGCCAGCAGCTCCAGCCCGCTCATCGCTGCCATCTGCACATCAGTTATGACGCAGGATATCTCGTTCAACCGCGGCGACCGCAGGAGCGCCTCGGCCGAGGCAAATATCTGCACGACGTAGCCACGCGATTTCAAAAGGTTTTCTGTCGCCGCACGGACCGAGGGGTCGTCGTCAACGACGGAAATCAAAGGCGTGGACAAGATGAGCCCTCCCGACGCAGTACAGCGGCTGCCAAACCGTCAGCCACTTTCGCGAAAGTGGGCTTAAGTGATGGAATTGTAAAATCATACTTGGGTTTGTTCAGTGTGATTGGCGCTAATTCCGAGCGTCTCGCTCATTCTGATCAAGTCAGCCAGCGAGCGGGCACGCATCTTTTTCATTACGTGTCCCCGGTAGATCTTGACGGTGATCTCGGCGAGCCCAAGTTCGGCGGCTACCTGCTTGTTCATCAGCCCCGTCGCGACCAGTTTCATCACTGCCTGTTCTCGCGGGCTTAGGGTCTCAAATAGAGATTTCAGGTTCGCCACGGTTCGCTGAGCTTCTCGTCTTTTGCGATCGCGTTCGGTCGCCGCAACGACGGCATCAAGCAGTTCCTGATCGCGGAAGGGCTTGCTGAGGAAATCGACCGCGCCTCCCTTCATGGCCCTGACGGTCATGGGAATGTCGCCATGGCCGGTAATGAAGATGATTGGGATGTGTATGTTCAACCTGGCGAGCTCGGTCTGGTAGTCAAGGCCGCTCAGGCCCGGCAGCCGGACATCAAGAACTAGACAGCTTGTGACGTCCGGCATTGTGCTCTGCAGCATTTCACGGGCCGATCCGAACGCCACGACCTCCAAGCCTACCGATCGAAAAAGGTTCGTAAGCGAGCGACGCATAGAGATGTCATCCTCGACGACAAAGACGATTGCCTTCGTCGAAGCCTCGGTATGTCCGCCTTGGCCTCTCCAGTCAAATCGTCCTGTCACGAGATGGCCTCCTTATGCAGCGGAAGGGCAAACTGGAACGTCGCGCCCGGTCCATTTTTCTGAACCACTGAAATTCGTCCTCCGTGAACTTCCACGATCGACCGGCAGATCGAAAGGCCCATTCCTAGGCCGCTCGATTTGGTGGTGAAGAAGGGGTCCAAGACGCGGTCCGCGTCATTCTCGGCGATCCCGACGCCGCAATCGGTCACGGAAAGCTGCACGTACCCCAGATCGTCCGTAGATGATTGAATCAGAAGTTCACGCGGCCGGTCTGTAACTGCGTCCATGGCCTCGATTCCGTTCATCACCAGATTGATGATCACTTGTTGTAGCTGAATTCGATCACCGAGGACCCTAGGCAGCGCAGACGCCAACTCGCTTCGCAACGTCACTTGGTGGCTCACCAGCTCTCGTGTTACCAGCGCGCTGACGTCCCTAACCACCTGATTAATGTCGAGCGGCACCATCTCGATCTCGCCCTTTTTCGCGAGTGCGCGAATACTACGGATCACCTCGCTTGCCCGGATTGCATCTTCTATGATCCATTCGACTGAAGAGCGCGCGGCTGCAAGATTGGGAACATCGCGAGCCATCCAGCCGAGGCACGCATCGGCGTTGCTGAGGATAGCGGCGAGTGGTTGGGTTATCTCGTGGGCGATAGAAGTTGTCATTTCTCCCAAGGTCGTTACACGCGTCACATGTGCAAGCTCCGCCTGTGCCTTTCGCAGCTCTTGTTCGGCCTGAACAGCGCGAATGGTAGCGGTGATGTCAGTGCTGACGCCGCGATAGCCCAAAAAATTTCCGTTTCCGTCGAAGAAGGGCTTGCCACTAGTGCGGACGTAGATCGGAGATCCCATCCTATTTACGGTACGGTAGATGAGATCCCGGAACGGCAGGTGTGCCTGCAACGTCGCCCGATGCTGACGCCACTTCTCCGGTTCTTCTTCCATGTCGCACGCGATGTCCCAGCGAAGCAGGCCCGTTAACCCTGTCGCCAAAATTCCCGCAGCGCTGGTGTGCTCGGACAAGTGAGTGACCCGATGATCTGGCCCGGTTTCCCAGAGCCAGTCGGAAGCAGTCTCGGCATAGTCGCGAAAGCGCTGTTCGCTCTCGCGCAGCGCTACAAGCGTGTTTTCCAAGCGTTCCCTAGCTGCGTGTTGCTCGGTAACATCCATATGTGTTCCGATCAGCTCGCTGACATTACCATCGCTGCCGACGACAACGTGTGCAACGGAGTGTATGCGCCTTATCCCGCCATCTGGCAGAATAACACGGAAATCATATTCGAACCGTTCGTGCTCCTGGTCAATCGCCTGACGCTGCACCTCCTGCAACCCTGGCAAGTCTTCCGGATGGATGCGCGATCGAATAGTCTCTAGCGAAACCGGCTCTTGTGGGTTAAAGCCAAACAGGCGGTCGACCTCAGCGGAGCGATAAACGAAATCTCGTGTGTGGACGTCCCAGGACCAGCTGCCTGTGTGAGTGAGATGCTGAGCCTCGGCCAGATAGGCCTCGCTTCGGCGCAACTGCTGTTCTGCTCGCCTAGCTGCCGTAATATCGGTGGCTGCCCCAACAAACTCAATTTCACCAGAGGCGGTTCGCGTGACTCGTGCCTGCGCATGGATGTGCTTCACGGAGCCGTCAGGTAGCAGCAGCCGGTACTCGTGCTCGAAATCCCTCAGGTCTCGCATCGCTTCATCGATAATCTCTTTGACAGAAGCCCTATCATCTGGGTGCGTGCGCTCAATGACGAGTTGTGGCGCCGGTGTCGTCTGAAGATCGATTTGGAAAATCCGAAATGTCTCCTTAGACCAGAAGGCCTCGCCGGTAGAGGCGTTCCAGCTGAAGCTGCCTGTATGACTCAACTCCTGCGCGTGAGCCAAATGCGCTTCGCTCCGCTGCAGCGCAAGCTCGGTCTGCTTGCGCTCCGTAATATCTTCGCACGCCATGAGGATGACGGGGCGGTCGCCGGCCCAAAGCATGGCCTTGGCGTTTTCACGCACCCACAATACAGAACCGTCCTTCCTGACTTTCCGGACGTCCCAAGTGCGCGATTGTCCAACATCCTCAAGACACGTCTGAATGCATTTGCGGACGAATGCGCGATCCTCCTCCAGAAATACGTCGAGCACGGATTGGCCCAATAGTTCTGCACAAGCAAATCCCAGTTGTGTCGCGCCCAACGTATTGACGTTGAGGACAATGCCGGCCTCATCGACCATGAAGTACATGGCTGGATTGTGCTCGAAAATTGCGCGCCACCGTTTTTCACGATCCTCCAAATCCGAGGCACTCCGCTGAAGCTTGGCCGCAGCCACACGTGCAGCCTCTCTTTCCTGGCGGAGTTTTCCAATCAGGTACGTTCCGACAACAGAGACAATAAGAAATGCAACAACCACAGGAACATCGCGGGGATCATCGATTCGTAAACTAAACGCCGGCGGCGCAAAGTAGTATGCGAGAGCAGCGATTGCGACGATGCAAAGCGCTGATGAAGCAATGAAGCTGCCCATCAACGAAAATAGTAAGACTACTAACAAATAGGCGAACGCCGCGGCGGCGAAATGCGCCTGAAAGTACACGCAAGTCAGTGTAACCGCGGCTAGCGCTATGCTGCCCAAGGTCAACTGAGGGGCTGAACGTTTGAAACTGCTGATCCTATACATTTTGAGACCGTCCGGCCTGTTATCCGGCGGGAGAGCTATAGCATTTTAGGCAAAAATGAGGCAATCTTGAACACTTGGGTCCGCATGCTAGCGTGTGCAAGATCGATCATCGGCTGCCGAACTCAGCACGCGCGGGGAAAAAACGCATTATAAACATACGTATATTTGTCCTAAACCTTTCAGTAGGTGTCGCTGACGCGACTTTAGTCGAAGCTGAAACGTCCGCTTTTGCGCATCGCTCGAGCCTACGGCCAATGCGCCCCATTAGGCCGCGGAATGAGGACAGTGGTTTCAGTTCAGCCGATAGGTTCGAAGGCGCGCCTCCGGACCGGCAAGGATCAGAAAAAAGCTGCCCAATGACTCGTCTCCCCGACACAGCCGCTCCCGCGAAAAAAGCGCAAGTTCGCCTGCCGACACAGAAGCCGGAGTCGCGCGAGTCCTACGCGCGATGAATTCGTTCCAATCTTATCGCGCTTTAGCTGCGAAAAACTGGTTCCGCTGGAAGCGAGCGGCGTCGCAGAACGCAGGGCAGCCTCGTATGACTCGCCACGGCTTTGTCGAGTGCCATTCACGCTGATCACACCCACCATGCTCTGCTAACGCAGCGCGCATCGTAACGAGAACGACAAGCTGCGTCCGCAGGATCCCTACGTCGTCCTTAATCGCGTGAGGCAAGTGGAGCGACGTGCATATGGATCTTCGTAGGCGGACCAATACCTAGTCCGTCAGTCCCGTCATCGGCTTGGCAAAAATGTTGCACAAGCGTTCAGATGGCCGGTAGCCCTTGAGTGCGAAAGCGAAACCCTGAAAAAGCTCCTGCCTCTTTTCTCGCTAGTACCCACTTTTCTTGGAACGTGAGTCGTGATTCAAGGTCGGGATGATACCCGAAGCAAGAGAAGTCCACCTTTCGAGGAAAGATCGCAAGGTGCTTGAGGCGT
>NZ_JASAUS010000282.1:0-5634 GCF_029953005.1 Bradyrhizobium sp. Mp27
CTGGCTCAGGGCACATGATATTGAGGTCCACGTCATTCACGCATCGAGCGTCGCGGTATCGCGCGAGCACCGGCGCGCCAAGACCGATCGGCTCGACACCAGCTTGCTCAAGCGCTCTTTTCTCGGCTGGCTGCGCGGCGAGCGTGATCACTGCAAGATGGTGGCGATCCCGACAATCAAGGACGAAGACGCCAAGCGGCCTAACCGCGAGCACGAGAGCCTCGTCGGAGAGCGGAGTCGGATCGTCAACCGAATGAAAGCAGCGTTAATTCGGCTGGGCATCCGCGGCTTCAATCCCAAGCTAAAGAAGGCAGCCGGACGCCTTGAAGATTTGCGCACTCCTGAGGGAGAGCCAATACTGCCCAACATGTTGGCTGAGCTGCGTCGCGACATGGAGCGCCGCCAGCTGATCAATGATCAGATCCGCCAAATCGAGGATGCTCGCCTGGAACGCATCGAGCAAGCGCCCGGTGATGGACCAAACGCCATGGTGCTCCTACTGGCGCGGGTGATCGGGGTTGGCATCGAGACGGCCGCCATGCTGGTGCAGGAGGTGCTGGCGCGAAACATGCGCGATCGACGGGCCGTCGCACGTTATGCCGGCCTCACGGGTTCGCCCGACGAGAGTGGCATAAAACGGCGAGAGAAAGGGCTCGCCCGTTCCGGCAACGCTCGGGTTCGACGCGGCATGATCCAATTGGCGTGGCGATTTCTCATGTTCCAGAAGGACAGCACCTTGGCGCAGTGGTTTCGAGGCCGCACTGAGAGCACCCGCGGCACTCGCAAGATCATGATCGTGGCCTTGGCGCGCAAGCTTCTGATCGCCCTGTGGCGGCTGGTGCGCGAGGGCGTGGTACCGGACGGCGTCGTTCTGCGCCCGGCGCAATGAACGGAGGTCACTGAAGGCACCGACAGTTTCGGCCCAGTCCGTCCGCTTGTGACGGGCCGCCGATGACGGTTCGAGGTGGCGGGGTCCCGAGTTGCCCCATGGCTGTCATGCCGAGAGGAAGAATGGGTCCGCCGCCTCGGAGCTTCGCTGCCGATGCGCATGACTGCATCATGGTTCGGGTCCCTGGACCCACCGGATACAAGGTTGTGGCGCGACTGATCCGCGCCCGAAAGCGGGCTCCCCTCTGATCGTCATCCCGACCGCACCCACCGTGCCGGCGTGCTCGAAGCTGTCAAGGTATGGCCTCGCAAGAGCGAAGCATCTCGAAAGGTTGGTCCGCCGGCCAACCTTGACAGCCCCTGCGCGCGACGGCCTGGCGCTGCCGCGGGTCGGGACGAAGAAACGGGCTTTCAGATCGAACAAAGAAACTGACGAAGGACAAGACATGCGTTGCACTGCCGAACTTCTTGACAAAACAAGCCCCATACAGGGGGCAACCTTGGGACATCGGCGCATGCGATCGAGGCCAGTCCATCATCGAGTTGCAGGAAGGCTCAAGCGGCCGCAAAATTGAACTCGGCGGGCGCGAAGCCAAACAGCGCCTCGCGCCTGTCGGAAATACGGAACGGCGGCGGCGACGGCCTGTCGGCCTATTGGAGATCAAATTTGACCGGCCTCGGCTTTCCTTCCGAGGGCCCGTCGAAGAATAACAGCGCGCGTACGGTGTTGCCGGATTGGTCGAGTGGCAGCAGTGCTTCGGGCTTTACCTTTTCGGGGAAGCCGCCCAGATCCATGAGGGGCTTTGCGTCGCGGCTGCTGCCATCCCAAAGATAAATGCTGTAATCGCCCTTCGGAATGGGTGTGCCGTCCGGCGGATCTTTCTGCGGTCCCGCCAGTATAAGGAAGGCGTCGCCATACAGTGTCATGTCCCGGATTCCTCGTGTTCGCTGGCGCGTATCGTGGCCCAGATTGACAGGCTTCACACTGGCATCGGCCCGGTCGCCCGCGAACACCGTCGCGAGGGGGACAATCAGAACCGCGGCAGTGCCGTTCTTCTCCGGATCATCCGCAGGTGTATTCGAAATGACGGGGCCGCGCATGCCGACATAAAGCTCCCCGCCGCGGACCGCGAGGCCCTCGATCGTCAGACCATTGTCTTCAAGTTCGCGATCAAACGCTGCCGTCAGCTTTGGCTGTCCCCGGATTAACCGCGCCAACTCGACTGACGGGGTGACCTCGGGGGCGCCATTTAGGTTGCCGGTCTCCGGATCGATGGCGTCGCGCGGGATTCTGATTCGGAAGATGCGCCGGGTTGCTGTGGCCTTGGCCTTGTTCTTGGCTTCCTTCTCGGCATCCTCGTGATGGCGCGGGCGGCCATGGGACCCGGTCACATAAAATGCACCATCCGCATATGCTACCGCCTCGGCGTCAAGCTCGAGGAGCTTGTCGTCCCAAGTGTCGTACACCAGACGGATGAACGGGCCGGCGATTAGCTTTCCCTCCCTGACGACGACCACCTGCGTCCCTTGGCTCTCGTCGTCAACGAGAAGGCAAACTCGCAGGAAGCCACTAGCACTGCCCAACTCTCGGCAACCTCGTCGCAACCGGCAAAAAGGGAGTTCTTGGCGTTAAGCTTGATCGGCCGCATCGCACGTTCGACCGCATTCGTGTCCATCTCGATGCGCCCGTCATCAAGGTAGAGCGTCAGGCCGTCCCAATGACGCAGCGCATAACGCAAAGCCTTCGCCGTGTCGCTCTTCTGCGCAAGGTGATCAAGCTTTGCCTCAAACCAATGCTTCAAGGCTGCGGCCAGAGGCCGAGCATGCGCCTGCCTGCGCTCGGCAGCAGATCGGCCGCGAAGTGCCTTCTCGACCGCGTAGAGCTGGGCGATGCGCTCGAGAGCCTCGCGGGCAACCGGAGCTGGCGCCGGAGCAGCCTCGCGCTCGATCTTCACAAACTGGCGTCGCAGATGCGACCAGCAGAAGGCGAGCGTACCGGACAGTGCGTCCGCACGCGTCGCTCGGGTCATGGTCTTGTAAGCCTCATAGCCATCGCAATGGATGATGCCGCAATAGCCCTCAAGCAGCCGCAAGCCATGAACGGCCCCACGGCCCGGTGCATAGGCGTAAACCACGCCAGGCGGTTCAGGTCCGGCCCAAGGCCTGTCATCACGCGAGAGCGCCCAGAAGTAGCCGGTTTTGGTCCTGCCGCGCCCCGGATCCAACACCGGCGCCGGTGTCTCATCGACACAAAGCTTCGAGGAGGCGAGCAGAAGCTCGCGCAGACGATGCCACAAGGGCTTCAATTCCTGGGCGGCATAGCCGACCCAGAAGGCGAGCGTGGAACGGTCGATGGCGATACCGTGCGTCGCCAGCATCTGCGCCTGCCGATAGAGCGGCAAATGCCAATGATACTTGCGTCGATCACTTGCGCGACGAGCCGCTCGGTGGGCAATCCACCCCTGATCAGTCGCTCGGGAGCGGCGTGCGCGTGCGACAAATCGCTACTGTGCGCTTTCGTCTCCGCGCATATCCAATGACGGTCACCACCACGCATCGAGGTCGAGGGCGATGCCGTACTCGATGCTCGACGTAATGCGCAGGCAGTGACGGCCTACACCTAGTGCGGAAGTGGTCGGCTCTGCCATAAACCTTCGTATAGGTCCGTGACCCCTTTAGATGCCCGACGTTTACCTACGTGCAATTGAGCCGCTGATCGCGATCGTCTTAGCTAGGGTATGCGGTAGCGCTCCCGCTATCGCTGCCCTCCTTGGGCGTTTCCTCCCTAGACTTGGGCCGCTTGTGGCAACGCAGGCGGCCTCTCTTTTTATGTATGTCGTCACGTTCTCCAGAGCAGAATGAGGCCGAGCGGGTCTGCTCGTGCTTGTCCCGGCGCACCGCCCGTCGCGCTCACATTAGCCCCTCGAATTTTGTACCGATCCGCAACGCAATCTGAAAAATCGCCGGGTCAAATATCTTGAAAGGGTGCCGTTGCGCGGTCCCCCCATCCGCCTATGCCCTTCAAAGGACCCCAGCCCCAGAAATCTCAGGAGATGTCTCTGGCGGCGGGCGGCGGCGGGCATCACGTCATCACCGCGATGCAGTGCGATGCGATGTCAGCTTTTGAGGCAGAAGCAGACGCGCGCTGATCAACCCGGCGCCTAGTTTGAAATGACACGTGGCCTGTTTTGTTCTGGGCCAACCATACGGTGTATTCACGGGCGGAACACGTCTTCATATATTACCGAAACATCCCGGTTTTGGCACGATCTGCATAGACGCCGTTTTCTGACGGGCAATATCATTCCTCGTTTTCGATGGAGGGCGGGACCATGAATGAGCGTCTTGTTCAGGCGGGTATTGTCGCGGTCGGCACTCTTAACGCCGCACTCGTCGTCTGGTTGATCTTGGAGCTTTGAGGCCGCCTCAGTTGGCGGCCTCATTTTACGAGCGCCGACTTCCGCTTGTAGCCCGTTTGAGACCTGGTGTCCGCTCACTGGGGGGCTGACCGGAAGTCGTCTCGGGAGAACCAAACCGACGCGCGATTGACCCAATGTATGGTCCGGCCGTGCGTTGCAAGAAGATTTCGTCGAGCGGGCGGTGAGCGGTCTTGCATCAATGTATCCGGCCTCTGATGGAGCGTGTTTTACTCCGGGCCATCATGGGTATCAGCGCGCGTGCGTTCTCATTAGCGGACAGGCCTCGATTGGGCCATTTGGGTCACCAGTGTTCGCACGCGCTCGGAAGACCGAACCTCCATCTCGTTTCGTCTTCTCGCAGACCTCGGCTGGAAACTGTTGATTGGGTCACGTCATCGCTTGCTCCTCATATTGCGCAGTTCCTTTGTTCTAGCCAAAGGCCGTTCCTTCGTCCCGGGCCGCAGAGCGCCGAGCACGGCGCGAGGATCAAGCGGGTCGGACGCTTGGATCATCGGTCCTCGTTAGTTCGAAGGCGCGTCCTTTAGCCAGCACCGCCCAGGCGATGCGGGCAAGCTTGTTGGCGAGCGCGATCGCGAGCACGTTGTGGTGCAAACGCCTCTTGGCGGCTTCAATCCAGGATTTGAGCCCGTAACGTTCCCAGTCCTTAATCCTGACCAGCACAACCCATGCCGCCTGCACGAACAGAACGCGCAGGTAGCGATTGCCACGCCTGGAGATTTTGCCGAGGATCGTGCGGCTCCCGTCGATATCTGGTTGGGCACCAGTCCGAGCCAGGCGCCGAAGTCGCGGCCTTTTGAGAATACGTCGCCAGTACCGATCGCGGCCACCATGGCGCTCGAGATGATCGGCCCGATGCCGGGCACCGTCATCAGGCGCGAACATGCCTGATCCTGACGGGCCAGTGCTTCGATCTCGCCGGTTAAGCCCTCGATGCGCTGATCCAGCCGGCGCCAGTCACCTGCCAGCTCCTCGATGACACGCAACATGCGTGGCGACAGGGCCTCGGTGCGCGTCGCAAGGATGGTGGGCAGTTCCGTGCGCAGGAAGCCGATGCCCTGGCGCACGGCGATCCCGCGTTCCAGCATGAAGGCGCGAATTTGGTTGATGATGCCGGTGCGTTGTGACACCAGCCGCTCGCGCACCCGATGCAGCGCCTGGAGGTCCAGTTGCTCCGCGGTCTTGGTCGCCACGAACTTCAGAGCTGGCCCCGGTTGTTTGGACAGCGCCCCGCTGGATTTAAGTGGATTCCTGCCGGGTTATGCTGAACGCGGGGCTTTACGGTTTTGTCGTTGCGTCGGGAGGGCGT
>NZ_JASAUS010000283.1:0-5475 GCF_029953005.1 Bradyrhizobium sp. Mp27
CTTCCTCTTGATCCGCAGCACGCTTTTCTTCGACGGAGCCGCGCCAAGATACCACCGCCCCCCATTGCGGAAGTGGCGGGGTCCGAGCGTGTACCCAAGGAAGTCAAAGCTTTCCAATCGGGCATTCTTCACCGAGGTTTTAGTCTCGTTGAGTGTCAGCCCAAGCTTGGTCATCACCGCTTTCGTCCACGTCAATGCGTCTTCCGCGTGGCCGCGGCTGAGAATGACGAAGTCGTCGGCATAGGAGATAATCTGGCCATGGAATGCTTCACGCCGACCGCTGAGACGCCAATGCTTCAGGAACCGGTTCATGTAGATGACGGAGAGCAGCGGACTGATGACACCCCCCTGTGGCGTGCCACACTTGTTGCTCTTACCGCCGCTCATGCGCCGTTTCCCGTTGCTATCCCGCTCCTCGACCGGTACTCGCAGCCATAACTTAATCAGCCGCAGCACATTCCGGTCGACGATGCGTCGGGCCACCGATTTGAGGAGGTCCGAGTGCGGTATCGTGTCGAAGTATTTCGACAAATCGGCGTCAACAACATCTGTGTAGCCCCGGCACATAAGCCGGTGCACTTCCTTGACGGCATCGACCGCGTTGCGGCGCGGGCGATATCCATAAGCGCCGTCCTCAAAATCCGCCTCGAAGATCGGTTCCAGCACGATCTTTGCAGCAGCTTGGACGACCCGGTCCCGGATTGTTGGGATACCGAGCGGACGTTCGCCGCCGCCGGGCTTCGGGATCATCACCCGCCGCACCGGATCGGGCCGATAGGTCTTCGTGACGAGTTCATCGCGCAGGCCAGCCAACCATGCTTCGAGTCCCGACGCGTCGATCTGTTCGAAAGTTATTCCGTCCACTCCCGGCGCACCCGCGTTGGCGCGGGCCAGCTTGTAGGCATGGCTCAGAATGTCCTCGCGGCAGATCTTGTCGTACAGCACGTAGAAGCGGAAGGCAGGCTCCGCCTTCGCCTTACAATAAAGCTTTCTCTGAAGGCTCCTGATCTTATCGGGCGTTTCAAGGCTCATCGCCAATCTACCCTTTCCCTCGCCATCTTCAAAAGCGCACCTGAAGTCAGGGTCCTTTCCTCCGCCGGAATTACCCGGTTTCATCGGTACCTTTGAGCCTGTCCGACTCCCGTCCGGTCCATCGACTACTCAATGCTGAAGGCGCGACCTTCGACCAAGACGGGTCTCCCCCGATTACCCGTACTACCTTTCCAACGTGCCGTGCCCATTACCCCGGTGAACCAGACAGGTGTGTGCGTCGATTGCTTCCCTGTCCGCACGGCCTTCCCCGCCATACGATCGGGTCGGCATTCACATCGTAACTTTCGAGGCGTGCTCAGGCTTCACTCACGTTACGGCCCGCTGGATTGCTCGGCCGCCTAAAGCGACCTTTGTCACGAGGCTTCGATCCGTCCGATTGCTCGTCCAAACCGCTCGTCAGCTACCAGATCAATCGACAACTCTCTGGGTGGATCCTTCCTCCACTGGTAATACGCGCCGTCGGGGCGCACCGAATGGCTTCACATATTGAGGTAGCAGCAGTTTGACGTCATGACCCAAAGCCGCGATCTCGCGCGCCCAAAACCGACATGGCTGAAGTGGAACAGTTCTGCGCGTTCGTCGAACTCGAGCTTTCCCAGCACAGCCGTGACCGCCTGCCCGCTATTGCGCGCCTCGGTCGTGGTGGTGACGTCCCCCGACGTGACCCGCATGCGCCGCTATCCGTGCCTCAGAAGCCGATTGCGATCGTCCCGAATGTTCGTAGACCTATACTTAGCATGTAGGTCTCATTCAAGACGGGGGGCACGCCGCCTACCGTATAATTGTAGGATTTCAGATAGTTCAATCCCAGCACCAAGCAATCGTCGACATAGCCGGCACCGACCACATACTGGTTGATCTCGTTGGCCTCGAGGTCCCAGCGCGCCGAGCCCGTGACCACCCAGTTGGTCGCGACCTTCAGCGAGCCGGTGGTGAGGATGCCTTCGCGGCGGGTCAGATAGCCGAGCTCCGGCTGTGCCGCGTAGTTGCCGTACATCACGCTGATCGACCAGCGATCGAAGTTGGCGCGGCCTTCGGCCTCGAAACGCTGGACGTTCCAGGTCTGCTCGTCCATGCGGGAGCGGACGCTGAAGGTGTAGGTGCGGTTGGGCGAGTAGTCGATACTCGCCACGTAGTCGGAGCGGGGCTTGTCGAGACCGGAATCGAGGCCCGTGTTGATGGAGTCCCGGACCGCGTAGGAGTTCATGCCGAACAGCTGGTAGGACTGGCCGAACAGCACCTTGGCCGCGCCGCCCTTGTCGAACTGCGTGGTGGCCTGCACGCCGACATTGGCGCGGCCGCCGCCCTCGACGCGGTCGTAACCGGAGAACTTGTCGACGCTGAACAGGTTCGACGTTTCGAATACAAAACTCTGCGCATCCTCGTTGGGAAACTTGCCGGCATAAGTCTCGTTCGGGCGGATGATGATCTGCGCGATCGGCTCGACGGTGGTCGAGCCCCAGGGCTGAACGTTGATGAAGGGATAGCGGTATTCGAGGCCGACCGTCGGCATCAGGCGGAATGCCTGGGTGTCGCCGACCGGTAGGTAGTTCGACACGCCCGGCTGGTTCGAGACCGAGGAGTTGATTGCATCGGCGCGCAGGCCGGCGAACGGCGTCCAGATCTGGCCGAGCGGGTCGGTGAAGGATTTGCGCCACTGCGCTTCCGCCGACAGGCGGGTATAGGTGCCGGGGAAGCCGCGCAGCAGGCACTGCGATGGCGTGCGCGCGAGCGGATCGGCCGACGCCGTCGTGCACAGGCTGTTGGTGTTGGCGAGCGTGGTGATCGGATCGAACACGGCGCTGTCACGCGACAGGTTGACGGAGTTGGTCTTGTAGCTGAACTCGCCGCCGAACACCGGATAGTTGAGCACGTTCGAGTAGTCGATCACGGGGTAGACGATCGGGACCTTGTCCTGGTTGCCCGAGAAGCTCCGCCAGTACATCGTGCGTGCGTCGAAGAAGCTGCGATTGCCGGCGCCGGTCAGATAGAGCTGCGAGACCGCGTCGGTCGGCAGGTTCAGGAACGAACCGAGCGGGTCACGGTACTGCGACAGGCGGTAGTCCGAGAAGAAGTAGTAGTCGGACATCACGACGCCGTCCCAACCCCAGACCCATTTGTCGTTCAGCGCGAACTGACCCTTGGTCTCGACGGCGCCGCGGAACTGGCGGTCGCCGGGCTGGCCGGCGAGTGCGCCGCGATCGAGCTGGTCGATGCCGTAAGCACGGATCTGGTAGGCGCCGCCCATCAGGCGCTGGCGGAACTCCGCCTGGAACAGCACGCCCTGCCTGGAGGTGATGCGCGGGTTGAAGGTCACGTCCATATCGGGCGCGATCGCCCAGTAGAACGGGACCTCCACGCCGTAGCCGTAGCCCGTGTTCGAGGTGAAGCCCGGCATCAGGAAGCCGGACTTGCGCTTCACGGTCGGGTCGGGCGTCGAGAAGTAGGGCATGTAAGCGAGCGGCACGCCGAAGAACTCGAGCTGCGCCGTCTCGAAGTACAGCATCTTCTCCTGCTGGTCGTGGATGATGCGGGCACCCTTGACCTGCCACAGCGGTGGCTTCTTCGGATCGTCCTTGCACGGAGCGCAGGCCGTGTAGACGCCGTTCTCGAACACGGTGTAGTTGCCGCTGGAACGGTCGGCGCGCGTTGCGGCCATCCGTGTCCGGTCGGCGGTATCGACCCGGAGCGAACCGACGAATCCGTCGCGATAGTCGTCGGACAGATCGATCGTCTCGGCATAGGTGATCTTGCCCTCGGCATCCGTCATGCGGATGTTGCCTTCGGCATGGAGCCGCTTGGTCTTCTGGTCGTAGGCGACCTTGTTAGCCTCGACGCTGGTGCCGTTGTAGAACAGCTGGACGTTACCGACCGCCGAGATCCGCGAATTATTGTAGTCGTAGACGACCTCGGTCGCCTGAACCAGCATCTGGTTGTCGTTGGCGGCCTTCGGCGGCTTCGGACGCGGCGGCTGCGTATTGTAGGAGACGTTCTGCGCCGATGCCTTTACGACGGGGCCGAAACCAGTCGCGATGACAACGGCTATGGCAAGCAAGCAGTCGCAGACTAGCGACGTGAAGAGCCACGGATCGTGCCCTGGCGCAACCGCAGTCAGTTTGTGACGATGCGCAGCCACAGCCACTAACCTTTCCGTCGGGTCAGCAAGGCCAACAATCTGATGAAGCGGCCAACGCAGACTGGCGGCCAGACCGAAGTCTCCAGTTGCATGAACTCACACTTACTTGACGTCCTGATACAACTAGCCACAACAGCGAGCAGGAAAATGGTGAACACGTTACCTTAAATTCTCGGCATCGAGCCGTAGCACTGGCTCCAGCCCTCTTGCGGTTGCGCAGAAACCCTCGGCAATCGACGCGAACCGCTACGCTGAAATCTCTTCAAGTCGGCCTCGCTTCGGCCCAGGGAATTCGTGCTGAAGGCGTCGCGCTGGAAGGTTTGCGGAAGCATGTGATGGCTGATCTGACGGGTTATCAGGTTCATCCGAACCGAACTATGCCTGGAAGCACAGCTACTGGAGCAAGCTGCGAGAGCCCAGGAGCAGCAGCAGCGCGATGGGCGGAGCGCGAAATGCCGATCGCGGAGAAACTCCGCGTCTCCGATAGGCGATCTTGGGCGGCAGCTTTTTCAGCAAAGGGATCAGGAACACGAGCAGTCCGCGCTCATTGGCCAAAGCTTTGACGAACTGTCGGTCCGCCGACCATGCCACTTGGTTCGCGTGGGTCGTTCCGATATCTGTCAGCTGCGACCTACTCCGAAGGATGCTGATCTGTTGTTGTTGCGGCGAATATGCCAGCTGCTTGCTAATCGGCCGTTTCACGCCCCCCGGCGCATGACGGCCATTATGCGGGCCGGGAGCCATGCGGTGAAGCGCGAGCGGGTGAAACCGTTGATGTGCAGAATGGGAAGGCTCAGGCCGAAGCCGCGAATAACGCAACCGTCGGGGCCAGAGGCCAATGTTGTGTTCTGCTCCGCCGTTTGCGGATTGGTGCCAGAGGATCAGACACAGCTTCACTGCTGGCCCAAAGTCGGCCGGGCCGGCCTGCCGCGGGCTAGAAGCGCAATGGTTGTGGCTTCCCAAAGACGAACTCCAGATCGCATCATGCACTCCGCTGCCCCTTCCTGTCCAATAACGAGCGCCTGCGCAAACGAAGCAAGCTGCGTGCCGCTCGAAGATGGAGATCCTCAAGCGGGTTTGTTCATGGTACATGCGTCCGGTTGTAGACATTGGTCCGAACCAGACAATCGAGTCCTTGGCAGTGATATCGGTAGTTGGTGGAACGCACGATTGCACTAGGGTCCAGACTCAATTGAGCCAATATGCGACGAGAGCGGCGAGATGAACAGCGGCCAAAAAATTACGGGCGAGCTTGTCATATCGCGTGGCGATGCGCCGGAAGTCCT
>NZ_JASAUS010000284.1:0-5437 GCF_029953005.1 Bradyrhizobium sp. Mp27
ACGCCCTCCCGACGCAACGACAAAATCGTAAAGCCCCGCGTTCAGCATAACCCGGCAGGAATCCACTTAAATCCAGCGGGGCGCTGTCCAAACAACCGGGGCCAGCTCTGACTTCGGCAACCAGCCCGGAACGGATGACGGCTGGCTGTTTCGCCCGCGAGGAATGTATCAGTTGGTCGGCCGCGAGCAGTATCAGGAAGCGCAGGACCAAATGCAGCGGCTGGGCGAGCTGCAAGGACTCGATCTGCTAACGCTTCCCGACGCGCTATGGGATGCGAAGATCTCGGCCATGGTTACTTTTGCCCACTTCCGATTGCACCGGTATAAGGACGGCCGGTTACCTCCACCCGACAACCGCCGAACGCTGTTCGAGTTGCTCAAGGATCGCGCGAACGACTGGACAGCCGTGCGCGCGCTGCAAACGGATATGGCGCATCCAGGCGACGCCGCGTGGGTCTATGCACGTAGTGAGATGTTCCTCGCGTGTATCGAGGAAGCGTTGCATCCGACCAAACTGAAGACCTTGCAAAGCCAATTCTATGGTGAGGAATGAGCGGTTTGGTCCGGTTGCCCACATTGCTGTGGTGAGGCGCGTAGCGGCGAGATCGCCGCTCTCGAGGGCTGTGTTTCAAGTATTGGTCTTACAGGGGGGTTTTCTATGATCGCGAGGTGTCAAATGCACGGATCGCTGTTTCGTCGACGGATTGCAAGCTTGTTAGCGGCGGGGGTGATGTTGGCTGCTGCTTTAGAGGTAGGAACGGCTCCGGCGCAGGCAGCATCCAGGCCGCTTGCACCCAATGATGTGTCTATTCTCTTTCCTCCGCCGAAATCGGCGGCCGACCTCGCCAATCTGATCGCCGTGTCCGATCTCGCCGGCCCTACGGGATCGCCGCAGCGGCTGTTTTCCGACGCGGACTTCACGCGCTTTATCGCCAATGCCGAAAGTCCGGAGCATCCGAGCGTGCCGGATTCAGGTGCACGGCACATTCAGTTTCCAGATGAAGTGAAAAAGATCGAGGCCTGGTTTGTGGCCGGCATCCGTATCGATCCGGGCGCGCCGGGATTGTCGCCGGAGATCATCGCGAAATTTGGCCGGCAACCGCAAATCCGCCTCATCATTCAGCCGGTGACCAACGGCCCGGACGGCTTCAAGGTTCACGACACCGCAGGCCACCTTATCTTCAGCTTCAGTCTCGACGCGGATCCGCCTTTGGGCGGTTGCGCGCCGTTCCCGCGATTCAAACCGGACGATGAAGCCTTCAAGGCGATCGTTCGTGACGTCGCGACCTTACGCGATCAGCTCGCAGCCGGAGATTTTGGTAAGGTCAAGGTCTCGACTGCCGGTGATTTGAACGTGCATCCGGGTCTTGTAGGGGCATCGGCGAAGGCGTTTCGCGATGCGCTGAAGACCTTGCTTGAGAAGCATCTCGCGCCGCAGCGACTCAACACCATGGCAGTGATGGGCATCGCACCGCCCGAACCGTGGATTTTCGTATCGATGTTGAGGGTCCCGCAAGCGGGCTTGATAGCAGTGCCCGGTCCGACGCTTGATGGCATGCACGCGGCACAGATGTTCAGCGCGATCGGCGAAAGGCACGTGGTCCCGCAACCGGTCACGAACAATCAAAATCCGATCAGCTGTCGACACGCGGCATTGCAAAATCCGCCCTTACCCCAAGCTGATCGTAAGGGTGTTTCGACCTCCGAGTTCATCGATGGGAACCTGCCCAACAACCGCATCATCGAGATCGTCAATACCATTGCCGATCCGAAGAAGAGCCATTTCTTCAATACCGATTGCGTGAGCTGTCACACCGAGACAGCACAGCCACTCGCCCAGGAAAATACCAAATTTCGCACCGCTTGGCGTGAACCGCGCGGTCTGGCCGAAAGAAAACTGGAATGTCCGCAACTTCGGCTGGTTCCCATCCTTTTTGCACGGCGGCCCGGCCGCGGCGACGATAACCAGGCGCGCGGCAGCCGAGACGATCGAAGTAGTCACCTTCATCAACAGCCAATTGCTGAACAAATAACAAACGGTCGTAGTTTCCGGCAGCGTGCCGGACCGACTGGACGCATGAAAGAGAAGATGGAGTACTGCTATTGGGAGACCTTCTTTTGGCTCTCGTCTTTATTCCCGGGCGCTGCGCTGGCCTCATATCACCAGCCTGCTGTTGGCAATCGTCGTTGTTGTGGTCGTGGCGGCCGGCCTGGTGTATTTCGCGCCGGAGAGGGTTCGCGATGCAGCTCTTGAAATCAAGAACGACGCCAATCTGGTCGCTCAATTGCTGCCTGCGACCCTGCCGGAGCCATCAAAAATCGAAAGCGCTTATTGGCTGCCGCAAAATTGGACCTCCCGCCAGCGTTACTGGTTTCACCACACATCGCAGGGGACGGCGACCATTCCTGTCCCTTATCAGTGGTTTTTGGCCCTGGAACGCCCGGAGCTGTCCTTCTCTTACACGAAGTTGACCGACGAGAACTACCTGCGGCGCCTCGGCTTCATTCCGAGCCCAGGCTCAAAGGACTTCGCCGGTCATGCGCCCGCATACGGTTATCACGAGGATGCGCAGAATGGGGACACAGCGAACCCCGGTTGGAGTCCAAGCCCGCCCGAGAATCCGAATGCTTTGCCGGTCGGCTTTGCCATCCTCAAGGGCGGTATCGATCCGACGACCGGCGCTCCGTATGATGATCAGATCGGACTAACCTGCGCCGCTTGTCATACAGGGCATCTCGAATACAAGAATGTCAGCATCCGGTTCGACGGCGGGCCAGCGATGGTCAATCTTGGCGAGGTTGAAAGAGCCATCGGGCTGTCGATCGGTTACACGCTGATCTTGCCATGGCGTTTTGAGCGTTTTTGCCAGCAAGCTGGAGCAAATCAAAGGGCAGAGCGTCGATCGAAAGCAGCTGCGAAGCGATCTTGAGCTAGCACTTCAAAAGATCAAGAACCAAAAGGCAGAGACGGACAGACTTTTGACGGGCCAGGGAGTGGCGGATCTCGATGAAGGATTCGGTCGACTTGATGCGCTGAACCGGATCGGGAACCAGGTTTTCTATACCAACCTACTCGATCCCGTGACCGGTAAACTCAGGGACCCACTCCTTAAGGGCAACTTCGCGCGCCACGATGCGCCCGTGAGTTTTCCACCGATCTGGGACACGCCGTATTTCCTTTGGGCGCAGTATGACGCCTCTGTTCTGAACGAACTTGTTCGCAATTCAGGCGAGGCGCTTGGTGTCAGCGCGAAAATCAATATGACAGCGGCCGCACCTGGACGGCCGCTTTTTGGCTCGTCGATACATCTGTCCGAAATCGCGCGGTTCGAAGAGCTTCTTCGCGGCACCGATCCCTTTTCGACGGGAGTCAGAAAATTCACCGGGCTCATAGCGCCCCGATGGAAGGACGCAGCGGAGAAGTTCCGCGGTGACCAGGCCTGGGCGATTGATGAAAGGCTCGTCGAACAAGGTCGCGATCTTTATCGCGCTCACTGCTTTGAATGCCACCGAGGCCCGGTCAACGATGCTGCCTTCGACAAAAAGTGGCCGGAAGATTCGTTCTGGAGCCCAGAGAACCCCGATCGTTCAGCCAAGAACGAGAAGAACTGGGTGGAGATCGGCGGACGCCATTATTTCAACTTGGTCCAGATGCCGGTCTCGGCGATCGGCACCGCCCCCCCAACAATCGAACGTCCTGACGACACGGCGCGTTCACCTACCCGTGTCACTCGCATTAAATCCTGCCGATGACCTCAACAAAGCAGGCGGTTGCGGCCTTCTGGCAGATGAAGGGGCAGATCCTCTTTTTGTACTCGCGCTCATGGACGTGGTTGGCAAGACGATCGACCAATGGACCATTGCAAACAGAACTCCTGAAAAGCAAGGCGACAGATGTGGGGGCCGGGAAAGAACTGCCAAAACCAGCGCGTCTATGTCGAAGCGCGTGCGAGCCGCAACGGCAAGGACGAAGTTGTTCTCGCCCTTCAGCCTCAGTACCGGGCGCGACCATTGGACGGTGTTTGGGCAACAGCTCCTTATCTGCACAACGGGTCTGTTCCGACCCTGAGAGACATGCTGGTGCCGCACGCCAAGCGGCCGATGTCGTTTTGCGTAGGCAGCCGTGCGTTCGACCCGGTCAACGTCGGGCTCGCGACGAAAGCACAGTCGTCCGAAAGCTGTGCGGCCGGTCTGACGAACTTCGATGTGTCGCTGCTTGGGAACACTCGCGGACATTCTTTCGAGGGTAAGGAAACCGACTTAAGGAAACTGCCGCCCGGCATCATCGGACCAGAGTTGACCGACGCCGAACGGCGAGCGCTTGTCGAATATCTCAAGACTCTATGAGCGATGGCGTTCGACGCCGACTTGTGTGCCGGCGTCGCTAGCTTCCGCCGAGTTCGAATGCGCCTCGTCAGAACACGTGCCATTCGGCAGATTGTCCCTGCTCAGCCAGGTCATGTGTCCCTCCTGCCGGGACGTCGTCGATTGTCTTGAAGCCGCCATGAGCTCGCCGGTCCTAAGCAGCCCCGACTTGGCGCAATCCTGACGATCCCGCCCAACCGCACTTGGCGATGCTGGGCGCGGCTACAGTTGCGCACTCGAAAACCTGTTCATTTTCCAAAATCTGGGCGCTCCAAGTGTAGTTTTTACAACATTTAGCGCCGAGCTATTATGGTTAAGCCAATAATTCGCCCTACAACCTTGTTGTGCAGCGTAGCAACGAACCGGAAAGTTATCGCGGAAGAGGTGGTGGCGATCATTGGCGTGCGAGATCAGCCGGCTGCTACCGATCGGGGCCGTATATCGGCCGACAATAAGCCAAGGCGAGGACTTGGGAGGAATAAGAGCTTGGCGCCGACGGAGCCTCTGAAAACGCTCGCCCCTCTTAGACGGCAGTCGGCCTATACTACCTCTCCTCAAATGCCGCGCCAGAAGCTTCCTTCCATCACCATCAACAATCTCGCTCCAAAGGCCCGCTTTCAGAGACCTCCAAAGCTACGCTTCCGGATTAAATCGACAGCTGGGGGTTTATTTATCGAGGCCAGTTCCGCCCGATGCTCTACTGTTCATCGTTGACCACATATTGTCGCGGCGGCGCTGCACCGAGGACCGAATGCGCATGGCTTCGCGGTACTTCGCGACCGTGCGGCGGGCAATATCAATTCCCGAGGCGCGTAAGCGTTCCACGATGGTGTCGTCCGACAGGATCGCCGACGGCGCTTCCGAATCGATCAGCTGCTTGATGTGGTGGCGCACGGCCTCGGCGGAATGCGCCTCACCGCCATCCGCCGAACGGATCGATGCCGTGAAGAAATATTTCAACTCGAATGTGCCGCGATTTGTCGCCATGTACTTGTTGGCGGTGACACGCGACACCGTGGATTCATGCATCTGGATGGCGTCGGCAACGGCCTTCAGATTCAGCGGCCGCAGA
>NZ_JASAUS010000285.1:0-5434 GCF_029953005.1 Bradyrhizobium sp. Mp27
TCAACGCATACAACGACAGAGCCGAGCCCTTCGTCTGGACCAAGAAAAAGGTCCGTCAACGCCGTTTCAAAGGCCGCCGTATCACTCAGCTCTGATTCCGGGTACTAGCTTACCCAGATTGGAAAGTCGGACTTGACGTCAGGAGGCGGTGTAGAAGGCTTTCATTCTAGAGAACGTACCCTCGGGGCTCGATGCATCGACGAGGATTCTCGCTCTCGCTTACTAGATTTCTTCCGCGGTCGGTCTCGAGCTGCCTTCGCCGCACGGCGTGCTCCGCCGGCCGGTCATCCAGGGCACGTTCATCAAGCGTTGTGCACGGCTCCTACAAAGCCGGCTTTCACTTCTTCAACATGACACCGGAACGAGCGGGCTTTCTCCATTTGCGACTACTTAGGTTCACACACCGTCGAAGCGGCACTCTCCTGAAATCCGCACCACCGGGAAGAACATCCCCGATAGAACTTCAAGAGCCTCACCTGCCGGCCTTGCCCTCGATCTCTCGCGCTAACCGCTCCGCTCTGAGACGTCTGTGGTTTTCCTGAAACTCTGGATCGGCCTGACTGTCCGCAATCGTTTGCCGCGCTCCGTTTGGGTTTTGCGCCTTGCGGTCCGCCTCGAAGGCTACCTGCTGCTGGGCGGAGCGTTTCCGTTCGGTCATTACTGGATCCTTGCACTCATTGATCAGAGCCGTATCACCCTGCAAAGATAGTTGGAGGAAGGAGCCATCATGTCACTTCGCGTAACCCTGGGATCGGAGCCATGCGATCCGACGCTCTCCATTCATCCAATCGTCAATTTCTGTCTTGCTTGTGAAACCCATAATTTCTCGGGGTTCTGCGCCTGGGTACTCGGCGATGATAGCCCAGTCGCCTTCAGAGTTACGGACCGGTTTGAAACTCACTTTTACTTTTGCCATGCCGAACTATGCAGGAAAGTGTGCAAAAAGTGAAGCTCGCGGAAGCATTTCAAGCCGCCGGGCCCGGCCGACTCCTTTTGTCGTGCAGGCGAGGAGCCGCTCTATTTCCGAGCACCCAAGGTCATTCCCGCAAGCAGTCACCAGTTTCGGAACAAATCCACCAACCGTGTTGAAAAGCCCGTTGGCTTTCTTATTGAAGTCTCTCAACTGATGGTGTATTGTTTCAGATATCGATACTGGCCGAACAACTGTTCCGCTTTCGCCTCAACTCCTGACGGCGCGCACGTTTCAGACATTCTCCAACATCGACTAACCGGACGGGCCGCAACTCCGCGCGCCAGATCCTGCGCGTTTACGAAAGGACGATGTGATGAACACAGGTACAGTGAAGTGGTTTAATACCCAAAAGGGCTTCGGCTTTATCCAGCCGACAAACGGCAGCAACGACGTTTTTGTTCATATCAGCGCGGTCGAACGCGCCGGTATGGGCACTCTCAGCGAAGGTCAGACGCTGTCTTATGACGTCGTCGCAGACCGTCGTACGGGCAAGTCCGCCGCCGAAAATCTTCGTGCTGCTGCTTAAGTAAGAGCACGACAGACCTGTCGCTTTCGCCGCGGATGTACTGGCAGAGCTTGTGGTCATGCCCCGTTCCCAAATCATTGGGAGCGGGGTTTTTGATTGAACCGGTCAAAGCGATGCATAAGCAAGCTCGTCGGTGGCTTCGCTTCAAATCATCGCGCGTGGTCGCTGAGAGAAGAGCCGACAAGGCAGTTTGGATTCGCGAAGCCAGGTCAAGAGCGTAGACGTTGGTATTCGCTTCCCCGATCGCTGGATGGCTGACTCCTAGTTTTATCCTGGCGAAGGAGCAGCAAAGGCTGTTGGAAGATCTAAACTGCGGGCGATGTTTACAGACTTCATGAGTACCCCGCAGCCGCGGATGCTTTGCCTGTTGTCAAGTTCGCCCCCTCGGCCTGATGCGGCCTGTTCAACCTCTTTACGAAACGATTCGTGTGTGCATTGGGCGGTCGTGCAATTCAACAAACGTGGTAGGATTAGCGCAAAGCAGGAGATCAAATGAGCATTGTAAAGCGGCATCTGGCAGAGCAGGAAGAGCGCTTGGTCTTAGTCGAGGAAATCTGCATCGATAAAGGAGCGCTCGTCTTGGATACTGCCACGGACGAAGTCTACTTTTCTGCAGATGAAGAGGCTTACAGGAACGCCTACGTCGCCGTGTTTCAGGCGTGGGCGAAGGGCACAATCAAGGGCACAGCGGAACAGATATTCGACGCTACAAAATCCATACTCGAGGATTAGAGAACCCTGCCAAGGTAAAAATGGTTCGCACGTGAGCGCGTCAGGATCCGGAAGCAACAGGATGCATTCCAGCCCCGCTGGAGCAGCCGCAACCGTAAGGTAAACACATGTCCTATGCTTATAAGCTCAATGAAGACGTCCGCCACCAACCCCAAGGCCCACAAGGACGATCCGGAACTGAACGGCCAATGATTTACACCATCGTACAGCATATGCCCATCGAGTCCGATGGACGGGTTAGGTACCGCATCAAGTGCAAGTCCGAGAGGATCGAGCGAGTCGTTACGGAAGATCAGCTTTCGTACCTTCAGTGACCTTCAGCGGTTGATCGATCGCGAAAATGTCCTGAGAGCGCAGCGCGCAAAGCCCCTCAAAGGCACGAGGTGTGACAAAGGCGCGGCCAACGTCGGTCTGACGCTCAGACTCGTAAAGTTCGAACGCTCGCAGCCACGAGATGCGCGCTTGCCACACTAAAGGCGTACACGTCGGCCAGCGCCATGACCTGCGAACTGCTGAGGCCTGTCACGCAAAAGGCGATACCTCGACCAGCATTCCGATCAATCACAACAATGCTTGCTGTTCGGGGCCACTTCCGCGACGCAAGAACTCACCCAACTCGACGTGAGATAGCGGCCACCAGAGGGAGCATTGGGCTGGTGGATGATGAAAGCATGACCGCTTGCCGGCTCGCGAGCGATGAACCATGCGTCGCCATTCGGGCTCCGATAGAGCTCTCGCCGGTCTGACATATCTCCTCCTAGGCACCGACGACAATATAAGAGGCGATGGCCGCTTGCGCGAGAGGTATCCGAAATGCCACCCCTTTTCTGGTCGGGGCTTAGGAACCTACAAGGACTGCCACGCCGTCGCGCCGGGAAACAGGACGGTCTCACCACCGAACTTTGAACGCCGAAACAGTCAAACAACCGGCGGCGAGGTCAGAGACTGTATGTCCCCTCCACAAAATGAGGCGACTCACCCTCGATGTTGCGACGAGGGTTGCCTGGATGGACCGGGCAGAGCCTCAAACAAGGAGGGCGAGTCGTGGGTCATCATACCGAGGTCTTTGTCGGAATCGATACGTCAAAATCGCGCAATGCAATAGCCATTGCCGATGGCGGCCGTGGCGGCGAGGTACGATATCTCGGGGAGTTTCCTGCCACGGAGGCAGCGATCCGAAAGCTGGTGGCAAAGCTTGCAGCGAAATGCTGTCATCTGACGTTTTGCTACGAAGCAGGGCCGACAGGCTATGGCCTCTACAGACTGCTCAAGAGCCTCGGCCATGACTGCCTGGTGGTGGCCCCCTCGCTCGTTCCGAAGAAGGCCGGCGATCGAGTGAAGACGAACCGGCGCGATGCGGTAAGCCTCGCCAAGCTGTTGCGCGCGGGCGAGCTCACTGCAGTGTGGGTGCCGGACGAGCGCCATGAGGCGATGCGCGATCTCTCGCGCGCCCGTCAGGCAGTGAAGAAGGACCTCCAGGGCAAGCGTCAGCAGATCTCGTCATTGATGCTGCGGCTGGGACGCATCTATCCGGGCAAGAAAACGTGGGGACCCGCCCACATGAGATGGCTGATGTCGCAGAAGCTCGAGCATCGCGAGCAGCGCATCGCATTCGAAGAGTTACTTGAGGGGATACGCCACGAAAGTGAGCGAATGGAGCGTTTGGAAGATGCCATCCGCGAGGTAGTACCCGAGTGGTCGCTTGCCGAGGTTGTCGCGGCCCTACAGGCGATGCGGGGGATTGATCTCATCGCGGCTGTGGGGGTGCTGGCCGAGATCGGTGATCTCTCCCGCTTTCAAAATCCGCGCGAGCTGATGAGCTATCTGGGTCTGGTGCCCACGGAAAACTCGACTGGCGACAAGGTCAAGCGAGGCGGCATCACCAAAGCCGGTAATGGGCGGGCGCGACGTATTCTTGTGGAGGCGGCCTGGAGCTATCGATATCCGCCGCGCGTAAGCCGAGATAAGCAGCCAAAGGTGGAGGCCGCACCGAGACGCGCGCGAGAGATTGCGTGGAAAGCGCAAACCAGATTGTGCGGACGCTTCCGCTCACTCGAGCGGAAGGGCAAGCGGCGAACCGTAATCGTCACGGCGATTGCCCGAGAGCTATCCGCCTTCATTTGGGCAATCAATCGCGAGCTCATGCCACCTCGACAGGCGTAACGTCGCTGGGGGCTGTGGACCGCTCGAGTCGTGAGGTGCGCTCGACCGGCCCACAGCCCCCTTTGTTGCAATCAGGATCAGGGTAGTCGCAGACATCAATCGTGCAGAGGTGAAGGTGGGACCACGGCAGGGGAAATCCTGAAACCCATTATGTGGCCGATCATCCGATCGACGCCCGACGCTAGACCAGGGACAGCCCCAGACGAAAAAACGGAAATGCGGTATCCAACCCGCGCATCAGAGCCTGTTCACCGACGTCTTTGGGTTCCGCCTTCTCCTCTGCACGATCCATCGGCGCAAGAACTTCACGATGAGTCCTCGTGGAGATGGAAAACCGTGCGTTGTGTGCTTGACTGGGGACATCAGAGAGTGGGATGGTCCGGCCGTGCTCCTGCCCTGCCAGCGATAAGCTGGCCAGGGTGTCAATCGGCCCTTTAATTGCGGTTTGTTGTCAAGCTACCATTCTTCCTCTCTCCAGTGACACGCCGGTAGCGATTGCTCCGTCGGAGCTGGTCAGGTTGCGGAGACGGAGCGATCGCGGATGGCGAGACGATTGCCTAGCGGGATTGGCAATCGACGTCGTTGGCGGCTTCAGCGGGTTGGGTTGATGTCGTAGCTGGGGTCATGGTCCTTTCCGAGGTCGCGAGCGCCTCATGATGATGTCCGGATCGGGCGCCTCAACGTTTGCAGCGGAGTGCGGGCGAACCGCCACCAGCCGATTGACCGAGGTCACCACGACCAGCGGGACATCGCCAGTCCGGCGGACCGGACCAGGAACTTGCGAGCAAATATCAGATTGGCTTCGGCTGGCCCCAGTCGAACGATGTGCCATCGACCCAGATGCAGTGGAGAATCACGGCGATCTTTCGGGCGATGGCGACCTTTGCCTTCTTCATGCCGATCCGCTTGGCGAGCTTCATGCCCCAGGCCTTTAGCCCGTCCTATTCGTGAGAGTGCGGCTTTTGGGCCCGATTGATGCGGCCGCACATCTTGTCTGACGAGGCGCACAGGATTGCCTTCGGCTTTTCGCCGCCTGACGA
>NZ_JASAUS010000286.1:0-5426 GCF_029953005.1 Bradyrhizobium sp. Mp27
GCGGGCGTGGCGTTCGCGGTTGGAGGTGATGGGGTTGGCTTCGCAACCGAATCCTACGCCGCATCAGCGCTTTACCCCTCAGGCGCACTCTTACGAATAAGACGGGCTAGCTGACCTGCCGCTATGGGCAGCGAGATGCAGCCGCCCTCACTCGGCTGCTGCGGCTTCCTGACGACGTCACCGAACGTGTCGTCTTGGCGATCCATCCGAAGGCCATGCCGGTGATCCTGACCACCGATGAAGAACGCGATGTCTGGATGCGCGCGCCGTGGGATGAGGCCAAGGCGTTGCAGCGGCCATTGCCGGACAACACGCTTAAGATCGTGATGCGGGGGGAGGATAAGGAAAATCGCGCCGCCGCATAAGCCCCAGCATTCGCTAAGAAAAAAGGCGAATTAACCTTTCCTTAACCATAACCGTTCAGCCTCCTCTCGGGGCAGCTCGATGGAGCAACGGGCTATGTCCGACCGAGCAGCAAGGCCTGATGGGAATTTTCTTTCTGCGTTCGCGTTGATGATTGGTGGCACATTAGGTATCAGCCTGCCGATAACGCTGGTGATCATCTGGATTTGTGCCTAGCGGCCTTCCGATATTGCGCCGCCGCCTTGTTGTCGCTCGTTGCGTGTGCGAGCGCAGCTTTCACTGTTGACCTAATCGGCCAAGCCAGCATCATCGACGGCGACACTCTTGAAATCCACGGAGCGCGCATCCGGCTCTGGGGCATTGACGCGCCCGAGAGCAGCCAGCTTTGCCGCGGCGAGGACAGCCTGCAGTATCGGTGCGGCGCAAAAGCTGCGAACGAATTGGCGGCCTTCGACCGCTACGGGCGCACGGTAGCTTCATGCACAGTCGGTGGGACCGATCTTGCCGATTGGCTCGTGAGCCAGGGGCTGGCGCTGGACTGGCCGCGATACAGCCGCGGGCGCTATGCTGCGGCTCAGAATGATGCGCGAGGCCACGAGCGGGGCATATGGTCAGGCAGCTTCGTCGAGCCATGGCGCTATCGCGATTGCATCTGGCTCGGCGGGCAACCCGCAACCTGCTCAGGCTAGCGGCTGCCAGTTTGCCGCTCGGTCCACATCCTTCGCACCTTACCTGCGAAGGTGAGTTCAGTACGATTTCTGGCTTCCCCTTGTAGGGTTGAACTTGGCCTGTGATGCTGCACGTCTTGCCCGTCACGTTGGGCAATACAGAAAAGGTGCCAGCGTTCTTGGTAGGTATCCAGCCAGTGAAAGCTTGGTTTGGATACGTGCCGCCCATATTGAGATCCTCGACCTGATGTCGTGTCAGCCGAGACAACGCCCTTCACGGTGACCAACTGGCCTTGATAGGTCGGGGCTTCTCTGGGCGAATGGTTTTGGCCGGAGGGTCTGCGAAGGCCGCCGGGACAACCCCAATCAACGCGAAAAACAGAACAACCATTTTGAGGATTATTGTTCCCGTCACACGTGTTCCTACGAGAACGATGAAGGGACATTTGTCACGGTTCAACGGCCCGCGTCAGCCTGCAGCGTGTGACCTGCTTCGCGCCGTGCCTGCGACTGAACCTCGGTGAGTTGGACTGTCGCCTCGCGTAGTCATCATCGACGGCCTATGACCCAAGGCGGTCATTGGGCGACCGTCACGCGCACGCGCCAATCTGGGGCAGATGGATCAGCTGGGATCCCTTCGGGCGCAACGAACGCCACGCGGCGAATCGCCGAAGCGAGCTCGGAACAAGCGATTGAAATGCGAAACATCCGAGAAGCCGACCTCTAGGGCGATATCGGAAATTAGCCGCGCGCTGGCGCTGGACTCGGTCAGCAGTTTGAGCGCTCGTTGGAGGCGTAACTCATTCATGTGCCCGGTGAACGATGATCCTGATGATGCCATCAGGCGTTGCAGATAGCGAGGTGAGATGCCTTGGCAACGAGCTACCATCTCGACGCTGAGCCCTGGTTCTTGAAAGTGTGTCTCGATGTAATCGAGGGCGGCGCCGCGGCGCGCAGTCACGACAGCGCTCGCACTGCTCTCGCCCAAGGGAGCGCACTCGCCGATTGCGAGCGCCAGGAGATCGTGGATGTGAGCCACGACCGCATCTCGCAGCTTCGGGGTGGCCAGAACACTCTCAGTAAATGCCGACTTGAGATAAGCCATGAGAAGTCGGAGCGCTTCACTTCGGTGAGAAATCGGCCGCATGGCGCGGCTTTCGACGTTCGTCACGCGCTGTGCGAGGGCGTCGCGCGGTACGGCAAGACCGAATAGCAATCCGTCGACATAGGTGACGGTGGCCGGCTCGGAATGCAGAATTGCGATGGCGTCGCTGGCGTGAAGCTCGATTTCTTGACAGCGCTGCGATAGTTGGCTTTTGCCGGGAGAACAGAGGATGACTCCGATCGAGTCATCACCATCAGCAATGCTCGCCTGCAAGCGCTTGAAACGCATAGGGGAGCCTTTCAGCGCAAGCCTGCGCAAACCTCGGATCGCTTGCAGCGTTGCGTAGGCCTGAAACGGTGCGTTCGATAGAGGCTCAATATCAGCGTGGACTATGCCTCGCCCAAAGTCCTCGCGCCATAGCGGGACTCGCATCCGCTCCGGAAACTCCCGCGTCGAGAAACGATGTGATACAAATTCGGCTGCGTCCATAGACATGGGGACCTCCAGCCTTGTTGGACATCGGTATCAAATGCGACAAACTCACCGGGATCTGCATTTTGCAGTTCGCGCACCGAACTTGTTTGATCAGTGCGCAAGAGTCCAAGAAGCTGCGCCATTGGCCTGCTAGTCTCGCTCAGCTAAGTTCAATGCTGATGTGAACTCGTTCACTTAGCGGCCAGAAATTAGGTCTATAGTGATTGCGAAGGCCGCGGCGTCAAAAAATCTCCTTTAAGAGGAGGCGGTCGTGATGGCTCTATTTATAATTGCCGTTATCGGATCTAGTTTAGATATCCTTGGCGGGGTGAACCCGTAAGCTCCGCTTCTATGACTCTCGCGATTGATCGAACTCAACGATCCGCGGACAGACTGTCCTGCAGCACCAGACGTTCTCTGATACCGATTTCGTGTCGCGCCTCGTCGGCCACATCGTCGTCATCCGAGTTCGTCGGACACAAACTACTCCGGCGCCGTCGATATTTACCGCCGGTTGAAATGGTCGAAATCTGTCGTCAATGGTGATGATCAAGCGAGGGTTCGATCATGTCCACCCTAGTCGAGATGATTTACCGCGAGTATTGCCGTGCCCGCCTCGCCGAAATGCGGAAGCAGCTTCTGATACCAATTGCCGGCGACGACATATTGCAAACGTTTTGGGAGGACGGCGAACCTTCCGGCCCAGGCAATCAAAGCGCCGGTTGGCGAACGAAAGAGCCTCCAACCATCAGGTAGCTCAGGCTCGTAACCGCATCGTTTGGTCGGATACCCCGCTCGGCACCCCCAGCCCGGAGCAGCGGAGCCTCTCATCGACCGACGTGCGAGCACGCCGGCAGGTCAAACAGATGCACGATCGAACTCACACCTCGAAGCGATTGATCGGCGAAACTCCGCCGGAGTTCAGGGGGGCTGGCCGCGACCTGCGCATCGATGTCTGTCGAGGGATCGCGCTATGGTGGATCTTTCTTGATCATGTTCCCAACAACATCGGAAGCTGGCTGACACCGCGCAACTACGGCTTCTGCGATGCCGCTGAAATATTCATGTTCATTTCGGGCGTGACCTGCGCGCTGGCCTACGGCAGGGCACGTCAGCGCGAGGGCTGGAGCGGCATGATTGGTCGTTCGCTGCGGCGGGGATGGGACATCTATGCCGCGTTTCTGCTGCTCACGCTCGCTTGCACCGTCCTCGTCTACATCGCGGGCAGCGATCGGCTTGCCGACGAGAGCAATACGCGGATTCTGCTCGATCATCCGGGCGCGACGCTTGCGCATGCCGCAATCCTGCAATATCGCCCTGTCAACACCGACGTCTTGCCGACTTTCGTCATCTTTCACGTGTTGTTCGCGCCGCTGTTGTGGCTGCTGCTGCGTGCACCAAACGTTACGCTTGGTGTTTCGCTGTTGCTTTATGCGCTCGTGCACATCTTCGGCTGGAGCGTTCCAGCCTGGCCCAGCGGCGCCTGGTTCTTCAACCCGTTGGCTTGGCAGCTTTTGATCGTGCTGGGCGCGTGGTGCGTCATCGAAGGGGAGAGGGTCTGGCTCTGGGTGACGTCGCGCACGACGCTTACTCTTGCTGTTGTCTATCTGGTTTTTGGCCTGGTCCTGACGCTGAGTTGCAGCGGCAAACCGCTGGTCCCGCAAAATTTTACGAACCTGCTCTTCCCGCTAGATAAATCGAATCTCAGTCCGTTCCGGCTGCTGCATTTCTTGGCTCTTGCAATTGTGGTGCTACGGTTCGTTCCTCACGATTGGCGCGGGCTATCGACGCCAGTCATGCGCTGCGCGAGGTGCTGCGGCGAGAATTCGCTGCCAATCTACTGTCTCGGCGTCCTCCTGGCGCTGGCCTGCCACCTGACACTGCTTGACATTTCGGACCGGCCTGCGATGCAGATCGTGCTCAGTCTTGCTGGAATCCTGGCGATGATCGTCGTCGCGATGCTGCTGAACCGGATCAGCGTCAGGCGCGGTCATTACCCCGGGTGGACGCAGTCGACCGAGAAGATCGCGCCGGTATTCTCTAGCTGGCAGGTTGCTGATGGAGTGCGGAGGGAAGCTCTTGGCCCTTAGCTGACGTATTGGGCACGGCGTCGGCTTTTGACCCGTTTTCGGACGTGGACTAAGAGAGCCTAAGCAAACAAGGGGTGCGGAGCGTCTCCCGTTCCTTTCGCCTTCATAACCGCAACGCACTCATCGATCTGCTGGTCGGACACGTTTAGTCGGAATTCGCCGCGCAGCACGTCCCTAAAATCGCCTTCGGTCGCCAACCAGCGTTTCTCCGCATGCCCGTCTGCGTCGCGCACGGTGACGCGCGCGTTGTACATAGTGATCCGGCTCCTGTTCGGTCCCGGCTTTGCCACGATGATGTTGCCTTGATATGGTGTATCCGGATGGGTCGCGGTGCACCAATTGGTAATCTCGTATTCGCCATCGTAGCGGGGATAAGGAATGACCCGATAGATGTGCTGCCAGCCATGCTTGAGCCGCGCCTGGAGTGTCAGCTCGCCGCCAATATCAATGAAACGCATGACTTCGTGGGGCGTCTCTTGTTCGACCTGCGGCACGAGCATGAGCGCGCAGGTCGGCGCGAGGTTGCCGAAGCCGACATCCGCCAGATAACCGACGGAAGCATTGGCCGCGAAGGTAACGAGGCTCACCGAGAAGCTGACGAAGTTGAAAGAGCAAATGGCCAAGCTTGTTGTCCACGAGGAGCAGATGCTTGCCTCGTCTGATCAGCAAATCTCCCTGACCGATCCCGACAGTCGTTCGATGGCAACGAGCGGCCGCGGCTCCGGC
>NZ_JASAUS010000287.1:0-5397 GCF_029953005.1 Bradyrhizobium sp. Mp27
AGGACTCCGCCGTCCACGTTTCTCTTTCTTCATCTTCACTTGTCAAACAGCCCGGGACCAGGAGGCCCCAACCTTCCAGAGTGGAAGGGTTCCGACACCCTTACCGACGATGGATGAACTCCAATCGACTTACGTCGACTGTTGTGTCACTCAACAAGGTGAGGAGCATCAAGAGCGTTCACGCTTCCCTTGGCATCTAGGCCAAAGAGAGCGCCCGACAGACGGGCAACGCTGGAAAACGCATAGACGCTCACTCACCTGACTTCAAGCAGAAAATGAAAAGTTTCCACTTCGCGAATCTTCTCGTGTCCGCGTAGCAGAGCAGCAAGCCTGCTCGTCCTGGTTAAGCCCAGACGTTCATCGACTTTCCACCCGGGCACTCAGATAGTCAGAACTGTAGTCGCCCCCTTGTCTCTCATCGAAGAGGCGCTGGCGCAGTTTGTCTGCACCGAGCGCTGAGCTTCTTCCTGAAAGCCGCAGACTTCCCCCACGCTTCGACATCTGGCCGCACGAGCGCAAGTCCAGCCGGACCGGCCCCCGATTGCACGATATTTGCCCCGCCGGGAACACGCTCGCGCAATCTGCTACGGCCGAAGGTTCTGTTAAATCGCTTCGCGTCTATGAGCCAAAAGCGGCATCACGATCCTTTGAGGACTCGTTCAGGAGGCCGACAAGTCTGAGACCTTCCAGAATGCCTTCGAGCCGTTGTTCCTGGATCGTCGAGGCAAGCATTGCAGCGGCATCTCTTTGATGGACGGTGAAGTCGACGTCAGGCGATCGCTGAGCCAAGATATCCATGAGCGTCGGCACATCAGCCTTATGATGGCGCAAAACCGAGACTGCCTCCGCCGCGAGATAGTCAGCCAGGTCTCCGTTCAGTGGCGACTCAAACTCGAACTCGGCCCCCGCGCGTTCATTGATCGATCGTCGTATCTGATTGCTTTGCTGCTTTGCCGCCATCGAGAGCAGGAACACCGCATCCGCGAGCTTGTCCCGCGGCACGCTTCTCAACTCAGCGATAGACGCCTGGATGTCCATGCGGGAACTCTTATTGCGCTCGCGTCCTTGCTCTGCAAGTTGCGCGTCACGTGCGCGAGATTTGCTCTTCCGTGTTCGAAACATCACCATGCTCTCCAGCGGACGATATATCGCGGTGAACTGGTCAAATGAAGTACAAAGTTGCGAGGAGCTCGACCATGAACCTCGCCACGTTCTCGCGTCAGTGGTTCACTCCTGCGATGCTTCAAAAAAAGACGCGAGCGATCGCAACGTCGGTACCTCGCGAAGCAGCTTCGCGCCCATCGCTTGAAACGTGCACATTTGGCAGTTCAACAATCTTACGTCAGCCGTCACTCGGGCTTTTTCAACTTTGCGACGGCTCGACCAGTCATATCGTTGGCGGCTTTGCGGTAAAGTCGGGCCCGTCACGCGCCACCACGAAGCGCGCCGCAAACAGACCGATCCTTTGCGATCGACTCCGTAGACCACACACCGAGACAGCCCACACGAAGTTCGCGTAAAGAGGTTGGGAGGCAGAAAGTCATTTGAGCCCCGGGGTCGTTGTGCCCGGTCGCTTATTCTCCTGAAACGGACACACCGGCGAGAGCGGATGGTTCAAGACGCAAATATCGCGATCCAAGTTTGGAAGAAATGGGCCCGCGGCCGACTTCGAAGCGGCCGCATTGGCACGGGGCGGCTCGGTTTTCGGACAATCACATCTTGACCGCAGCCGCGAAAAGCCTGTCACCCCACTCGTACAACGGCCGCATGAAGTCAGATTGGGTGTGGATTGCTCGACCTTTCCGCTCGCGCCATTTTCGTCCGTAGGTATCGAACGGAAAGTGCCGCATGTAGTAGTCGCAGGTCTCTTCCCAATGGTCGACCGACAACGATTTGCCGTAGTGTTGGCAATAGAGGCCAGTCGCCACGCGTTCAACGCCACCCGGCTCGCGCGCATGGTGCTCTGCGAAGGTGATCTCCAACCGGTTTCGCCACAACATCAGAATGTCTCGCCGTTCCGGACCGAAGAAACGACGAAAGTCCAACAGTTCGCGATCGGCCTGATAGGGTGCATGATCCCCAGGAGTCATATAGGCGTCGAACAGTTGAACCCGCACGCCGTCGCACTCGCTAGAATGCCTTCCTTCTATGAATCCGCGTAAATCTCCGGTAACGCGCTCATCCGCATCGAAGCAAAACACCCAGTCGAACTGCAAATATTCGCGCGCCGTCTGCAACAAGAGGCCGCGATGCCGCCCCTCGGCATTCCGGCGTGCCTCGACCTCCGCTTCCCACGACCGATTTGTCACGATCAGAGCGACTTTTGGGTGTTCGCATAGAATTTCCAGCGTACGATCCGTGCTCGCGTCATCATAAGCGACTATCGCATCGACGTGCTTGCCGACGTAGTCCAGTGTGTCTCTGAGAATAAGCGCTTCGTTACGAACGCGGGTGATGCCGATTAAAAGGTGCTTGTGACCTAACAAGCCTGTGTTGCAAGCAATGATTCGTTCGCCCTCGCGAAGTAACCAACCAATGGTGCCCGGCATAATCATCGCCTCGCGACTTTAAAGAATTGACACCGATGATGGCGGACGGGCTCGTATCGCCAAGATTAAGAATTCTCGTTGTCGCCGCATCGAGCTGGCGACCCGCCCCTCTTGACCATCCCTCCCCTTACGCGATTTCGTGACATTTTCCCAAAGAAGGTTGTTAGATCAGCGAATGCAAGGCCGTGACCGCGGCCTCGCGGGTCTCCACAGGAACGAAAAAATTAATCGAATGTGGTGATAGAACGTATTTGTCAACGACAACCCCGTGGGATTGCAGAATTTGTATCGCCTGAAATGGCAAGTCTGAAGAAACGCCGCCGAAGCAAGTGAGGCTCACCGAACTTAAAGTCTCACGCTCTTTGCGCAAGTCTTTGCTCCTTTCCAGCGTGCGCAGCAGAGTGTCGAGCGATTCCGACTCGCAAGTCATCATGACGCGCGTTTTTCCGGCGGTGAAAGCCGAGGTGAGGACTTGCGGCCAAGATAAGCCGTTCTGCTTGAGATGCTGCGCAAATTTCTCAAGACCGTGACTGAGATTCGTCGAAGCGATCTCCACATGCTCAATACGAGCCATCGAGTTGACGGCCAAAACTTTTCCGCTTTCCATTCCGATAACCTCTTTCATCACTCGCGTGCTGTGTTCGGAATTGCCCCATTTTCGTAAGAACAAAGGGATATTTTGGCTTTGTGCCAGCTCCACGCTGCGAAAATGCAAAACCTTGGCGCCCCAAAAACACATTTCGGATAACGATGCAAAATCCAGCCGGCGCAATGGCTTTGCGTTCGCCACGATGCGCGGATCGGCCGAGCAAATTCCGTCGACCTCTTTGATAATTTCACAGCGCTCGGCCTTTAGCGCCGCAGCCATGGCGACTGCAGTGGTGTCGCTGCCGCCCCTGCCTAGTGTGGTGATTTCTTTGGTTCGCGGATTAACGCCTTGAAAGCCCGCTAAAACCACGATGCGTCCGCGACCGAGTTCTTCGAGCACGCGCGCAGGCCGCACATCTAAAATGCGCGCGGAAGAATGAGATTCGTCTGTCATTACACCGGCCTGACTCCCGGTAAAACTAATGGCTGGCGCACCGAGATCAGACAGGGCCATGCTCATCAACGACATGCTGATGCGCTCACCGGTCGTTAACAACATATCCAGTTCGCGGCGGTTGGGATGCGGGCTTACTTGATAAGCCGCCTTAATTAGTTCGTCGGTCGTCTTACCCATCGCTGAAACGATCGCCACGACGCGATGACCACGGTTGTGCAAATCGGCGAGACTCTTCGCAACCGCGCGGATTTTTTCCGGGGTTTCTAGGCAGACGCCGCCGTATTTTTGCACGATGGTCGGATTGTTGGGCATTAACTTGCGACGGTAACTCTATGAGCGGTGGCTTGATGTTCGCTTCGCCACGCCGGATAGCTTCATAAATCTAGCTCCAGAATTGCTTGCGGCCGCGCAAGATTGGACCAACCCCTGTCGAATTTCGCGACGTTTTTTCCGCGCGTCAGTGAGGCCCTGAGTTTCTGAAGATAAATAGGCCAGTTGCACGTCGTTGCCTACGTACCTCTCCGCTCATCGCCTTTCGCAGCTCTCTAAGTATTCGATACAACAATCGTTTTTCTTGGCGGAAGATTGGCGGTCACGACAAGATCGGCTGGGTAACGCTAAAAGTTCTGCCGCCCCGAAAAAAGCCCTGAGTGAGAGTGGGGCCGGTCCGCCCGCCGTCGGGCAGCGCCTCGGTGCGTCTTCCGAGGCTGACCTCCCGTCCTGGAAAGTAGCCCTCCATAAGAGCTGCGTGCGGAGCGGGAAAGACCACAGGTTCGTGGGCGGCAGACGACAAAGATAGTACCGTCCTCAACCAGTCGCCCGTGGGATTTTGCCAAGTTTTCGGCCGGATTCCGTCGGACAAATGTTCCGCCGGTCTGGCGCCGGTCGTGCGATGGACCAGACCAACAGTCCTCTCGTCGGAGGTCACGGCTCATGAGTCCCGTCACAATTGCGCTGCTCGTGCTCCTCGGCGTCGTGCTGCTGCTCGCACTCTGGCTCATGGGCATCTACAACGGACTGGTGGTCGCCGCGAACCGCTTCAAGAACGCCTTCGCCCAGATCGACGTGCAGCTCAAACGCCGCTACGAGCTGATTCCGAACCTCGTCGAAGGCGTCAAGGGCTACATGGCCCATGAGAGAGAGACGCTCGATGCTGTCATCAACGCGCGCAACAGCGCGATGGCGGCCGAGCAAAGAGTCGCCGCCCACCCCAGCGACCCGGCGGCCATGAGGGAGCTTAACCAAGCCGAGGCCCAGCTGGGCGGCATCCTGGGCCGGCTCTTTGCCCTGTCCGAGGCGTACCCGGACCTCAAGGCCAACCAGAACATGCTCGCCCTGCAGGAGGAGCTGAGCTCGACCGAGAACAGGATCGCCTTCGCCCGGCAAGCGTTCAACGACGCCGCCGCCACCTACAACATCCGGCGCGAGGTCTTCCCGGCCAACACAGTGGCCGGCATGTTCGGCTTCAAGGAGGCGGCGCTGCTCGAAGCCCCAGAGACCGAGCGCGCAGCGCTCAAGGTGTCGTTCTAATACGGAACAATCGCCGCTCCGCGCGTCCCATGCTTCCGGTTCCACGCTCTCAAATCCGCCTCTGACCATGGCCACAAATTTCTTTCAGCAGCAGGATTCGGCCCGACGCAAGACCCTCCAGCTGGTGGTCTATTTCGTCTTGGCGATCCTGATTCTGATTGCCCTAGCCCGTCCTATTCGTGAGAGTGCGTTTTTCTAGTCCGATTGATGTGGCCGCACATCTGCTCTGACGAGGCGCACAGGATTGCCTTCGGCTTTTCACCGCCTGACGAC
>NZ_JASAUS010000288.1:0-5376 GCF_029953005.1 Bradyrhizobium sp. Mp27
TCAACGCATACAACGACAGAGCCGAGCCCTTCGTCTGGACCAAGAAAAAGGTCCGTCAACGCCGTTTCAAAGGCCGCCGTATCACTCAGCTCTGATTCCGGGTACTAGTTCAACACTCTCACCAGATCATCAGCCTCGCGCAGATCGCGGGAAGTTTCCGCACATGCGAATTTCGCCCGGATCGATATTAGCAGGTCTCGTGCCTCAGTGCGTCCGGATGCGCTCTCGCCTGCGCTGACCAGGCGCGCGATGCTGATCGCCGTGCGCAATTCCCAACCGACCGCCCCGAGCTTCCTGGCAGAGGCAAGCGAGCGCTTGAACAAGCGCATCGCGGCCCGGTCGTCCCGCGATGGATCGCGACACAGCAGCGAGCCGTGGATCCGGTAAATCTCGGGAGCAGCCCAGCGCTCGCCGGTTTGCTTCACCAGGGCCTCAGCCGAGGCAGCGAAGTTTCGAGCCCTGCCCATCTGCCCGATCCGTCCGAATTCCGTGGCAAGCAGAATTCGATAGAGCGGCATCTGGATGCACCGGTTCTCGGGGGGAAGCTTATCGAGCAGGCCGCATAGCTGCTCGAGCACGTCCGGCGCGGGGCCTCGTGCCGCCAACGCTGCGGTTGCCCACAATGGACCGATGACCCGGTACATCGGATAGCCATACTCGTCAGCGACCTTCAGACCACGCTTCACGCTGGCAAGGTTCTCCGCAAGGTCACCCTCATACCAGTGATCGGCGACGCCGAGAATGGAGGCAAAAGCCACCATGAACGGATGTCCGATCTCGTTCGCAAGCTGCCGCGCCGTCACGCAGCACTCTCTGGCCCGGCCGGGCCGGCCCAACAGCCATTCAATGTGTCCGGAATAGACGAGCGATACAATCAATGGATCATGCTGATAGGTCTGGACCAGCTTGCCGTGCTCGCGCGGATTGTAGCGAGCGCTGACCAGAGCCGCGAGCTCACTCGCCTGCTGCAAACGACCGAGGAAGAAATTGGCGATCACGGCGGCGGTGTAGGCCATGAGGGCGGCCTCGTCGTTGCGCCACTCTTCCGCACGCCGGACGAAATTTTCCGCGTGTTCGAGGCCCTTGGCGAGCTCGCAGTTGACCAGCTTGGCTATGGTACTTCCCCACAGCACCGTCGCCTTTTCGCGAATGGTGCCATGGCTCGCACAAAGCTCGAGTGCACGACTGTAGGGGCCATAGACGTTCGGGTCGGACCATCCGGCGTTGGCCGTGTACGCCATCGCCAGATTGGATTGCAGTCCGATTTCAGCCTCGAAGCGCCGTGGCGACGCCGGCATCTTGGATATCAGCGAGAGGCCTTCGCGAAGGTGAGCCACGGCTTCCTTGGTGGCAGATCTGCGCAGCGCGGATTTGCCAGCCTGGAGCAAGGCCTCGATCGCCTCCGGAATGTTGCCTGCGCGCGCATAATGATAGCCTAATACCGCCGGCTGGCCGCTTTCTTCAATGGAGGCTTCCTGGAGCAGCCACGATGCCACGCGCGCATGGAGTTCACGCCTTTCCTCCATGAGCAACGAGGAGTAGGCGACTTCCTGTATCATCGCATGTTTGAACGTGAAGACCTCGCCTTGAGGTTCCTTGCCGCGATACACGATCCCCGCTCTCTCGAGAGCTCGCAACGCCTGTGGCAGCGTTTGGCTCTTATCCGGAAACACGTTGAAAATGCCTTCATAGTCGAAACGCCTTCCGAAAACGGAGGCGATCTGGGCGACGCGCTTGGCAGGACCGAGACGATCAAGACGCTCCATCAGGGAATCGTGAATACTTGACGGCACCAGGGGTTCCGGCAACTTCGGCGCAGGGCTTTCGGCGGCCAGCGGGACCGCTCCGGCATCGACGACGGCCCGCGTGAACTCCTCGACAAAGAGTGGCACCCCGTCGGTCCTTTCCACGATCTGGCTGGTAATCTGGCGCGGCACGAAATCGCTGCCCGCGACAGCTGCGACCATCTGCTCGCATTCATGCGCTGCCAGCTTCCGGAGGGGGACCCGTCTAATTGCCGTGCTTGACAACCAGTCGGCCTTGTAATCATCGCGATGCGTGATCAGGACCATGATCCGCTCGTCAGGACAGCGAGCAATCACGCGTACCAGCAGTTCGATGGTGGTCGGGTCCATCCACTGGACGTCCTCGACGATCCCGAGGATCGGCTGCTTGCGCGAGGCCGCGACAAGAGCGTCGACGAACACCTGAAACGCGCGCTCGCGCTCCAGGGGAGATCCGAAATCCGCGGGCTCGTATCCCGCGCATGCGGGAATCGATAACAACGCCCCGTAGTAACGAAGCGCCTGCTTGAGATCGGTGACGGCGCTCGCCAACAGCGATTGCAGTTTTGCCAGCGCGAGTTCCGCGTTGTCGGTCTCGTGGATGCCAGTCGCGCGCATGAGGCGCTCGATTTCTGGGGCAAGCGGCGTGTTGATGTGGAACGGTGAACATTGCAGCGACAGAACATCACGCGGAGACGCACCGAGCGAACTGCGGAACTGGCGGATCAAACGTGACTTGCCGATGCCGGGCTCGCCGGAAATGACGCCAACTTGTCCCGAGCCGGCGAGAGTCTGCTGCCACATCTCGGCAAGTAACGCACTTTCGCTGGTTCGGTTTATCATCGGGGCAAGAGGCGACCTCCGCGCGCGGTCGAACCTGCTTTCGTTTGACCCAAGCGCCTCTGCACGCCAAGCCTCGACCGGCTCCTCCACGCCCTTGAGAGCTTGTCGGCCAAGCGGCGCATAGCTGAAGGTTCTGCGGGTCAGATCGTAAGTGCTCGAGCCGACTACGATACCGTTCTCGCTCGCGAGTCCTTGCAGGCGGGCAGCGACATGCGCCGTACTGCCGAACACTTCCCGTCGATCGGGGGGCTCGCCCGGCACGCTGCCGACGACGACGACCCCGGTGTTGACCCCGATGCGCACGCCGAGGCGAACGAAGCTGCCGTCCGACAGCAGAAACTTGTGTTCCTGGATCGCCGCGGCAATCGCCAAAGAGGCGCGGACCGCGCGCTCAGGATCATTTTCATGGGCTTGCGGGACACCAAAAAATGCGAGCAACCCGTCACCAATCATTCTGGCGATATGACCGCCGTAGTAGCGAATCTGCTCGTCGCAGATATCGCGGTAAGTTCTGATAATCGCGAAGAACTCCTCGGGATCGATCCGCTCGCTCAGGGGTGTCGAACCGACGATGTCGATAAATGTCACTGTGAGCTGGCGGCGTTCGGCATGCGGAGCCTCATTCTCGACATTCGGCGGCCCCTGTGTCCGCTGAAGTCCGCCCAAACGATCGGGCTTCGGCTCGCTGCTCATGACCCACCAAGTTCACTTTCCGCCGTACCTGCCGCGAGGCAAGATAGACGGCGAGCCGCATCCAGTTGACGCTGCCGAGCGGCCCGTGCCCAGGCAGACAGTTCCAGGGATTGAATACCATGTGCTCGCAGTCGTACAGCGCATTTTGCGTCAAACTCTTGAAATGGCATTGCTTCCCAGGCGCACTTTAGGACGGGTCCATGGCCGCGAAGCGTCCCCGACGGGGCCATATCCGAACCAATACCCGTGCCGTTTCGAAGGATGAAAATTCACTGGCTTTCGGCTATTTTGCGTTGAGCCGCAGTTCTGTGGCGGCGATCTCGAATCGAGGTTCGCCATGACCTCCAGGTCCTCGATCAGGCGGCTCGTCGCTCCGCTCGTCGCTTTTTTCCTGACCATCTGGCCGTTGGTTTCGCCGGTACATGCTGTTGAGGACGCCGGAAAGGTTGGCGTGGTGTCCTTTGGCCTGTTCGGCGATCAAGGCGTGTTTAGATCCGAGGCGACCCGCGCAGCTCAGGTCGTAGCCGGCCGTTTCGAGACTGGCCCGATCAACGTGGAGTACAATTCCAAGAAAGGCGGAAATGCAACGATCGAAGCTCTGGCCAGGTCGTTGCAGGCGGCAGCCAACCGCTTGGATACCGAGAAGGATGTTCTCTTTTTGATTCTCACCTCGCATGGCTCTCCTGACGGCCTTGCAATCAAGGCGGGGCGGCTCACAGAAACGCTCACGCCATCTCGTCTCGGCGACATGCTCGCGAGAACAGGTGTGCGGCACAAGGTGGTGGTCATCTCGGCTTGTTATTCAGGGGTTTTTATCCCGCGTCTGGCGAATCCCGACGTGCTGGTCATCACCGCGGCCGATGCCAACCATCCATCGTTCGGCTGTCAGGACAAGGCCAAGTGGACCTATTTCGGCGACGCTTTTTTCAATGTCGCGCTCCGGAAAGCGGTCAGCCTGAAGGATGCGTTTCTCGATGCGCGCTCACTCGTCCGGAAGCGAGAATTGCGGGAGCATTTCGAGCCGTCGAATCCCCTCATGGCAGGCGGCGCAGACGTGCTGCCATTGCTTGTCGCACGCCCTTGAACAACCGGCCGCGAGCGCAGAGGCTATTGCTCGCGGGCGCATCGCCGTTTCCGGTCTACCCCGATAAGCAGACTGTTTGGCGGCCCGCTTAGACTTCGCATTCGGGCCAGGGCCTGACATACAGGTCCATGCTGCTGCATGTGCGCAGATGGCTCAACCAAAAGTGGTTATGTCTCGATCTCGCTCATGAAGATGAATGGAGCTCGATGAGATGTTTCGCATTTTATGGCACAGGTAACCCTTGCGCGCCGGTTTCGCCGAGCGCACTCTTGCGGAGCGTTTTCACAAGAACTGCGGAGGGTGAGACCATGCCACGGGTCAAGCAAGCTTCGAAGCAGAAACGCACAGCCAAAGCCACCACCGTGAAGGCGCTAGGTGCCGCCGGACTGGGTCTTTCGCTGGCGGGTAGTGCATCCGCATCCACAATGCCCGCTGCCGATATCCCGCAATCCAATACCTCGCCAAATCAGCGCTTCTTTCTTGGCGAAGAGGAAATGGCCGACGTCAGTCTGGCCACGTTCCATCTTTTCGATAGAGAAAACTTTGGCAGCGGCGTGCAGCTAGCGCGCGGGTGCGGTGGTTGCGGGTGCGGCCATGGTGGCGGCGGGTGCGGCGGCGGCCGAGGTTGCGGTGGTGGCGGGTTTGTTGGCGTCCGTGGTTGCGGTGGTGGTGGGTTTGTTGGCGTTCGTGGTTGCGGTGGCTTCCGTGGTTGCCGTGGCTTCCGTGGTTGCGGTTGCGGCGGCTGCGGGTTCAGCATTGGGTTCTATGACGACATCGGGTTCGATGACTGGGGGTATGGTGGCTGGGGGTTCGGTGGTTGCGCGGGTTGCTGCGGATCCTGGGGAGCGTGCCGCTTGTGCTAAAGAGCTGGCCCCGCAAATTCGGACAGTAGCTTGAGTGGATTTTCTGCCTGACAGCGGCGAGGATTCTTGCTGCGAATCAGGAGCGAAGATGACGAAGAAGAGCCGCCGG
>NZ_JASAUS010000289.1:0-5375 GCF_029953005.1 Bradyrhizobium sp. Mp27
TGAAGCTCTTGCCCGGGAAACAAACTCAAACTAACAGTCCCTTGTCCTGCCTCGCGGGTGGAGGAATTTGACTGACCACACCCGGAGGAATTTGAAGTGACCCGCGGGGCACAGAGGCGCTCCTACACAGAATTTCTGAGGCCCGGCTCCCTCCACAACGGCTGCGCCCGCACCGTAGACGGCCCGCTCCTTGGATCCATAAATTAGACATCCTTCTCCTGCAGCGGGCCGGCTTTCAAGGCACGCACCAAATTGTCGCATTTCTCGAGCCCCCGATATGCCTTACGCGCGGCGTTGTAGGCTTCCTCCCGTGCCTGCCGGGCTTGTTCGGCTTCCGACATTGCCTCCTCAAGGCGCCGTTCGACCAGCCGTTCGTGTTCGTGCAGTGAGATCATCTTCGCCTTCGCCTCCTCAAGATCATTGAGAGCGACGGTTTTGCCGATCAGCAAATCGTATATCGAGCGTTCCAGACGAGGCCGGTCTTGCCGCCATATGCGAAGGTCTGTCAGTGCCGCTTCGATACCCGCATCGGATTTGTCGAGGGCTGACTGCCGCACTCGTAGAGACTCGTCGGCCCGGCGACGCCGCAATTCCCTCAACTGAAGCAATTGATACACGGCCTTGGGAATTATGCCAGGCACGCGGCAAGCTCATGAAGCATTGCGTCGAAGCCAATCTGTTCACATCTCGTCTGTCGCAGGAAGGTCCGTATGTTCTCTATCTTGGCGATAGCCGTATCAGCGTGCGGATCGGCTCCTTGCTTGTACTCGCCGACCCGTATCAATAGTTCCACCTCTTGGTATTTAGCTATCAACGCCCGCAGCTGACCTGCTAACGTCTCATGCCGCGACGACACGATAGCGCTCATGACACGGCTGACGCTTGCCAGAATATCGATAGCAGGATAGTGGTTCGCCATCGCCAAGGTGCGCGAGAGCACAATGTGGCCATCCAGGATGGAACGGGCTTCATCGGCCAGGGGGTCGGCGACGTCGTCGCCCTCGACGAGCACGGTGTAGAACGCGGTTATCGATCCACGATCGTTGTTGCCGGCGCGTTCAATGAGCTGCGGCAAAGTTGCAAAGACCGAGGGCGGGAAACCACGCAGGGTGGCCGGTTCGCCGGCCGCCAGACCAATCTGCCTCTGGGCGCGCGCAAAGCGCGTGACCGAATCCATGAGAAGCAGTACACGCTGTCCCCGATCTCGATACCATTCTGCGATCGCCGTCGCCACATAGGCCGCCTTCACCCGCTCCATCGCGGAACGATCGGAGGTCGCAACGACAAGAACTGATCTCCGTCGCGCTTCTGAGCCGAGATCGTGTTCAATGAACTCCTTCACCTCTCGGCCACGCTCGCCAATCAGCGCTGTCACAGTCACGTCAACCGCCGCGTTACGCGCCAGCATCGACAGCAGCGTGCTCTTGCCGCCGCCCGCCGCGGCAAAGATTCCGATGCGTTGTCCCTCCCCGCACGTCAAAAGACCATCGATTGCCCGTATACCGACTGGAAGAACGCGATCAATGACGCGCCGGGTCAAGGGACCCGGCGCCTCGCCTTGGACTGGCACGCGGGCGTCTGGAAGCAAGGGCCCATGCGCGGATGTGTCGAGAGGGCGGCCGAGACCGTCAAGCACCCGGCCAAGCAGGTTCCAGCCCGCGGGCACCATCATAGGCTCTCCCATCGGGATCACCTCGGTGAGGGTAGAAAGTCCCTGTATTTTGCCAAGCGGCGTCAGAATGGCGATGTCGTGCTGAAACCCGATCACTTCCGCCGACAATTCGCAGTTGTTCTCGGGATTGCGGAGCGTGCACAGGTCGCCTATGCGGGCGCCAGGTGCCGTTGCACGGATGATTGTCCCAACGATTTGAAGGACTCGGCCGCGGACACGCAATGTCGACGTCTGCGCCACCGCCGTGCGAGCACGCTGGAACAAGCGATCGATGTCGTCGTGCGGAGAATGAATGGCGGTGGTTGCCGTCGGTAGCTCGGAAATCACGTTGCGGAGGCCTTTAGGTTATTGCGCAGGCCGGCTTCGATCGCCGCTAATTGGCTTTCGATCGTGGCGTCGACGAGGCCAGCATCGGTTTCAAGGATGCATCCGGCATCTTTGACGCGCGAATCAGACACGAGTTCGACGACTGCGCGCGACGTCGCCGTCAAGAGCAGCTCGTTCAATCGTCTGCGAACAGTTTCGATATACGCCGGTGCCACGCGTAAGCGGACGAAGGAGCTATGGCCCGTGAATCTCAGGCTGTGCAAAGCGAGCTGCACCGTAGCGTCATCCGGTGCGATGGTGTCGATCACCCGACGTGCGATTTGCAGGCCCATGTCGACGATCCGCTCTTGATTCTCCTCCATGATCCGCAGAGACGCCACGGCGATCGCGGTCAACCGCTGTTCGATGGTCGCTTGCGCCGCTATCAGCGCGGCTTCCTTGGCTGCCGTCTCGATCATCCCTACGGTTTCGCGCGCACCATCCACGAGCGCGTCCGCATCGCGTCGCGCCTGAGTGAGCAGTTGCTCTGCGGCCACGATCGTCTGTGCGCTTGCCGCCGGCAGGACCCGCCCTGGGCCGAGGATGCTGACCCTGCCAGACGTCAGTTGAACCAGTGCGACCATGTTGGCATCTTTTTGCGGACTAGGCGCCGCATCGCACGAAAGGCATCTTCGCCGGCACTGTCGTCACGGCAGGCGTCCGCCACCACCATCCAGATCGCTACAGGTCGGCGCAATCGTAGTCGGGCGCGCAGCCCATGCGGGATGGCGCCTATCGCAAGGCCGAACATCACCGCACCGCGGTAGAGGAATGCACGAGGCCCAGCCGGCATCTCGGAAGCGTTGACCGCGGACATTAGTTCGGCGGTCGGTCGCGGTAGCAGTGCGGCATGCGAAACGAATGCCAAGGCCTCTTCTCCGAGAACGGCGCGCGCCGCCACAACATCGACCGTCCGAAGAAGGCCGATGAGGCTGGACACGCCGGTCCAAGCTCCAGCGAGGCAGATAAGGCGTGCAGCGTCGGGCGTCGGCAGAAATGCGAGCCGGGCCCGTCGTGCGTTGCCGGCCAAAATAATCGCGGACGCTTCACCACCTTGGCCGCGAAGCAGCCAACGTCCAAGCTTGACGCGGATAAGCGGGTCGGACTGAGCGATTTCCAGAGGCATCCATTCGGGCCAATCGGTCGCTATTGTATTATCGAAATCGGCCGCAGGATCGGCGATGCAGCGCACCATCGCTCCCGCCCACGGCGTATCAAGCCATTCATCCGGGATTGTTGCTGAGCTCGTTGCGAGCATGGTCGGATTGTTCGCTTCGCCAAAGTTCATGACGCTGCCATACCGTTCCTACGGTTAAAGCGCCGCCACCATATGAGACAGACGAGCACTGCATTGCCGATCAACGATGCCGCCATGCCGCCGACGAGGCCGATCAAAAGATGCGATGGGTCGCTACGTTCTGACGCCCGACGCTGCGTGGTATTGTCCTGATTTGCCTCTACAAGGGCAACTGAGACCCGATCATAGGACAGGCCCCTCAAGCTATTTGCGACCAGCTCCTTGATCTTCGGCACGACCTGATCGATCGGAGCACCGGGCTTGTAACGGACGAGCACCGCTGCAGTTGGCGAGGCGGGTGGACTACGATCGTCACTCGCGCTTTCCGGCAAGACCGCGTGGACTCGGGCATTGAGCACGCCGTCGATAATGGACAGAGTCTGCGAAAGCTCCTGCGTGACACCATAAATGTAGCGCACACGCTCTTCTGTGTCCGACGAGATCATCCGGTCCTTCTTGAAGAGAGTGCCCATTTCGGCGAAATGATCGCGAGGCCACCCCGCGCTGTCCAACACAGTCATGGCACGCGGCACGTCTTCTGCTGGCACCACGAGCGAGGTCGTGCCGCCGGTGTCTGTCGTCCGCTCCGCGTGGATCCCTTGTCGCATAAGCAACGCAAGCATTTCGTTAGCCTCGCGCGCTGAAAGGTTGCGATAGAGCTCGATCTTCGATCCGCAGCCCGCCAGGGTGAATAGCACCAGAACCGCCACCGCCCGCTTCAATACAGACACCACGCCCGCATCATCGTGGCTTATTGGCCGCTCAGGAAAGTTTCGAGCGTGCGGGTCGCCTTCCCAACCACCTTGGTCACAAGGTCGTACTGCAGGCTCATCGCTGATAGCTCGACCTGCGCGTCGAGCCACTCAGCCGAGCGAATGTTCCCCGTGTTCAGGCCTTCGGCAGCGCTGCGAACGCCTTGCATGGATTGTGCAAAGCCTGCGCTCAGTTTTTCCATACCACTGAGGATATCATCGGATAGGCGAGGAGCGAGCGGCCCCCCTCTCTCCTCCGTCAGCCCACCTCCAGCCATGATCAGCGGTTCGTTAGCTCGCTGCGATGGCACGGATGGCTCCAGCACGGCTCGAAACGCTTCAACGGATTCAGCCGACACTTTCGATGCGTCTCGCATCTCCATCGAAAACAAGGCTGGCCGTGCTTGCGAGAGGATACTACCTACGCTGCTCATCAGATGTCCTTTCCTGCGGTATGTGCCGGCGCGGTCTGGCGCAAGGCCGTGTGGAACCTATCGAGGCAGGGCTCGCCACTTGGCAGGTGCCTGAGCACAGTATCGCGTTCGCTTAGGCGTCCAGTAAGCCCAAGAGCCAGGGCCTGAAACGCCATCCCATATGCATCATTCGCTTTGGCAAGAGGATCGAGTCGTTCCAGCGCTGCTGGAATATCGCCTGCCGTCAGATCTGCGACCGCATAAGCCATGACACACTCCCGACTGCCCGGCGCAATGACGTCAAGCCCCTTCGCGATCCGCCTCGCCCTCACCACGTCGTTCGTGACACAAGCCAAGAATGCCGCCTCGGTGAGACGTCGCAGGAGGCCGACGCGACTGTCGGGTGTCGCACAAGTCGACAACCAAGACATACCTGCCGAATCCCTGTCCCTCACCGAGTCACGTGTCGTTTGCTGATCATCCATGTCATGTCCCGCCACCGACCTTGGCCGGTAAAACATCGCGGCAGCCCCCGAAAGGACGCGCGCTCGCACCCCCGCGGCCAAGCACCCATCCCGCCACCACATCCAATACCGCTGACCACGGCCAGTAGCACTCGACAAGACCGTCTGCCGAGCGGCGTTGCCCGCTGCAAGCGATGGCTTCTAACAATCGTCTAGTGCGGCCTTCCGCTTGGCGCCAATACAATACGGGCATGGAGTCATAACGGTTGCCTATGGATAGTGGGTATGCCCTCCGTCGACCGATAGCGGTACGACGACCCCACCTCGTTTAGGTGGACGGGATGAGCGAGACTCGCGCGTGGATTTGACAACGCGAGGGACGCTCGTTCCATGCATCAAGACAGACATCAA
>NZ_JASAUS010000290.1:0-5371 GCF_029953005.1 Bradyrhizobium sp. Mp27
TAAACGTCCTGCCTGACCGGCTACTGCTGTTCAGCGGCGCTGACGGCGATCATCAGGTGGGGGAGTTTCAAGTGACCATACCCGGGGGATTTTGACCGACCCACGGGGCGACTGAAGCCGCGATCGACGTGACATCCTGGAGCTGCCCGGCTGAGTTTGATGAGGCCATCGTCCCGATTGGCCGCCCTATTGCCAACACGCGGGTCTACTTGCTGGATGGTCATGGCGCGCCTGTGCCGTTCGGTGCGGTGGGCGAGCTCTGCATTGGCGGGGCGGGGGTGGCGCGGGGCTACCTGAACCGCCCTGAGCTGACCGCGGAGCGGTTCATCCCCAGTCCCTTTGTCGAGGGCGACCGGCTGTACCGGACCGGCGACCTGGCGCGCTACCTGCCGGACGGCAATCTGGAGTTTTTAGGGCGCAACGACGACCAGGTAAAGATTCGCGGCTTCCGCATCGAACCGGGCGAGATTGCGGCGCGGCTTTGCGAGCATGCCTCCGTGCGCGAGGCGGTGGTGGTGGCGCGCGAGGATGGTGGCGGCGAGCAGCGGCTCGTTGCGTATGTCGTTGCCGCCGGAGCTGAGGAATCTGATCTTGCCGGCGGTTTGCGGGCGCATGTGAGTGCGGGGCTGCCGGACTACATGGTCCCGAGTGCGTTCGTGCGGCTGGCGGCGCTTCCGCTGACGCTGAACGGCAAGCTCGATCGAAAAGCGCTACCGGCCCCGGGCGACGAGGCATATGCGCGGCGGACCTACGCGCCGCCTCAGGGCGAGATGGAGACGGTGCTGGCGCAGATCTGGGCCGAGCTGCTGGGGCTGGAGCGGGTCGGACGGCACGACAACTTCTTCGAACTGGGAGGGCACTCGCTCTTGGCGGTGCAGATGATGGAGCATCTGCGGCGGCGGTCACTGCGCATCGAGGTGCGCACCTTGTTCGTCAAGCCAGTGCTCGCGGATCTGGCCGCACGCCTGGGCCGCCATCACGAGGTGGCAGTCCCGGCCAACCTGATCACCGAGCGGAGCGTGGCGATAACGCCGGAGATGTTGCCGCTGATCGAGCTCGCGCAGGACGAGATCGACCGGATCATCGCCACGGTACCCGGCGGGGTTTGCAACATCCAGGACATTTACGGTCTGTCGCCGCTGCAGGACGGCATCCTGTTCCATCATTTGCTAGCGGCAAAGGGCGATCCATACCTCCTGGTGTCGCAGATGGCGTTTGCCGAGCGTGGGCTGCTCGCGCGCTATCTTGCCGCGATCCAGCGGGTGGTAGATCGGCATGACATCCTGCGTACCTCGTTTGTCTGGGAGGGGTTGTCGCGGCCGGTCCAGGTGGTGTGGCGGAAGGCGCGACTGGAGGTGATCGAGGTCCAGCTGGATGGCGCTGATGGCGCTGGCGCTGAGCAGCTCAGGAACCGGTTTGATCCGCGCCGGCACCGCATCGAGCTCGGCCGGGCGCCACTGCTGCGGTTTGTGATTGCGCGCGAGCCCGGCAGCGCGCGCTGGCTGTTGCTGGAGCTGCAGCATCATCTGATCGGGGATCACGCAACCCGGGACGTGATGCATGCTGAAGTCCGGGCCAAGCTGGAGGGGCGCGAGCATGAGCTGACGGCGCCGCAGCCATTCCGCAATCTGGTGGCGCAGGCGCATCTACGCGGTGATGCCAAGGCGGATGAAGCGTTCTTCCGGGAGCTGCTGGCCGGCATCGACGAGCCGACCACGCCCTTCAACTTGAGCGAGGTGCGCGGCGACGGCGGCGGGGTTCGTCAGGCGTATCGGATGCTGCCGCCAGCGCTCCATGCGCGGCTGGCGGAACAGGCGCGGCGGCTGGGCGTGAGTCTGGCGAGCCTGTGCCATCTGGCGTGGGGGCAGGTGGTGGCGCGCAGCAGCGGCCGCGAGCAGGTGGTGTTCGGCACGGTGCTGCTGGGCCGCCTGCAGGGCAGCGCCGGCGCCGACCGCGCCATGGGACTGTTCATCAACACCCTGCCGCTGCGGCTTGATCTTGATGGGACCGCCGTCGAGGCGAGCGTGCGGACCACGCACGCCCGGCTGGCCGAGCTGCTGACACATGAGCATGCCTCGCTGGCGCTGGCGCAGCGCTGCAGCGCTATTGCGGCGTCGGCGCCGCTGTTCAGCACGCTGTTGAACTATCGTCACAACAAGGCGCCGGCTGTGCCCGGCTCCGGGACGGATGATGTCTTGTCGGGTATGGAATGGCTGGGCGGGGAGGAACGCACTAACTATCCGCTGACCCTGTCGGTTGAGGATTTTGGCGAGGCGCTGGGCCTCACTGTGCAGGTGGCGGAGCCAATCTCGGCGGATCGGATCTGCGGCTACATGCAGCGGTCGCTCGAGCAGCTGGCAGAGGCGCTGGAGCATGCCCCGGATACGCCGGTACGCGAGCTCGACATCTTGCCGGCTGAGGAGCGCACCTATCTGCTGGAGGATCTGAACCGGACGGAAGAGGCCTATCCAACAGAGCAGTGCGTCCATGAGCTGTTCGAGGCGCAGGTGCAAAAGGCGCCGGAGGCGGTGGCGCTGGTCTGCGAAAACGAGCGGCTGAGCTATGGCGAGCTCAACGCGCGGGCCAACCGGCTGGCGCATCTTCTGATCGAGCTTGGGGTCAAGCCGGACCAGCCGGTGGCAATCTGCCTCGAACGCAGCCTGATGATGATGGTTGGCATCTTGGCGATCCTGAAGGCGGGCGGTGCCTATCTGCCGCTGGACCCAGCCTATCCCAGCGAGCGGCTGCGTCAGGTTGTCAACGATGCCGCGCCGCGGCTGCTGCTATGCGACGTCGTCGGTCGCGCAGCACTCGGCCCCGAAGTGCTGACCGAGGTGACGGTCATTGATCTGGAGACGGCCACGCCCGCCTGGGCCGAACGGCCGGCTTCGAACCCAGACCGGCACACGCTTGGCCTCACATCCGGCCATCTCGCTTATGTGATCTACACCTCAGGCTCAACCGGAACCCCAAAGGGGGTCATGGTCCAGCATCGGGGGTTGGTCAATCTGCTGTCGGCTCAGGTCGGCCTCTTTGGCGCTTCTTCCAACAGCCGAGTCGTGCAGTTCGCCTCCATCGCTTTTGATGCAAGCGCTTGGGAGCTTCTTATGGCGTTTGGCTCCGGAGCGGCTTTGCACTTGCCTGCGGAAGAGATCCGTCAAGCGAGGAACAAGCTATCGGATTATCTCCGAAGCGAAGCCATCACCCACGCGACACTACCCCCAGCGTTGCTTCAGACGAGCAAGGATCCGGAACGTTTGGCTGCGCAAGTTCTCATTCTTGCCGGAGAGCTGCCTAAGCCTGAACTCATCCGAAGTCTGGCCCCAGCATCAATGGTCAATGCTTATGGCCCGACCGAGGCAACAGTCTGCGCGACGATCTGGACTTGCCCGGCTGATTTCAATGGGTCGGTGGTCCCGATCGGGCGCCCAATTGCCAACACGCGGGTGTACCTGCTGGATGGCCATGGCGCGCCCGTGCCGTTCGGTGCGGTCGGCGAGCTTTACATTGGCGGGGCGGGGGTGGCACGGGGCTACCTGAACCGCCCTGAGCTGACCGCCGAGCGGTTCATCGCCAGTCCCTTTGTCGAGGGCGATCGGCTGTACCGGACCGGCGACCTTGCCCGTTATCTGCCGGACGGCAATCTTGAGTTCCTGGGCCGCAACGACGATCAGGTGAAGATTCGCGGCTACCGCATCGAGCCGGGTGAGATCGTCGCGCGGCTTTGCGAGCACGCCTGGGTGCGCGAGGCGGTGGTGCTGGCGCGCCAGAACGGCGGCGGCCACAAGCATCTGATCGCCTATGTGGTCTGCGCGCCCGAGGCCGGCTCGGATGAGGGCGGTGGAGGCGCGCTTGCGGGCGCCTTGCGCGCGCACTTAAGTGCGCGACTGCCGGACTACATGGTGCCGAGTGCGTTCGTGCGGCTGGCCGCGCTTCCGCTGACGGTGAACGGCAAGCTCGATCGGAACGCACTGCCGGCGCCGTCCGATCAGGCCTATGCGCTGGCGGCCTACCAGTTACCGCCAGGTGAGGTCGAGACGGCGCTGGCGCAGATCTGGGCCGAGCTCCTTGGTGTCGAGCGCATCGGGCGCAACGACCACTTCTTCGAACTGGGCGGCTACTCGCTCTTGGCCGTGCAGATGCTCGGTCGAGCATCAAATCTTGGGTTGAGTTTTAGCGCCACCGACCTCTTCCGCGCACCTGTTCTGAAGGAACTCGCATCGCAGATTTGTTTGCAAGTGCAGCCCAGTAACTCGGCGGTGATTTCCGTTCGACCGAACGGATCGCAACCACCGCTCTTCTTTGTCCCGTCAGGCTTTGGAGATTGTTCGTATGTCCTCGGTTTGGCGGCGGAAATGGATGCAGACTGCTCAGTCTACGCTCTGCCATGGCCACCTTTCGATGACGTTCGTCCACCGACTTTTGAGGCGATGGCCGCGGAGGTGATTGTTGCGATTAAACAGATCCAGCCACGTGGCCCATACCGCTTTGCTGGATACTCATCAGGTGCAATCCTGGCTTATGCAATTGCCGAGCGATTACTGAGTAGTGATGAAGTTGTGTCGTTCATGGCCTTCATCGATGTCAGTCTACCTGGGGCTTCTTCGAACGCATCACTGAAGAATTTGGCGCGAGAGTTTGTTTTGGATCGTTGTGGAACCTTGCGCGATGAATATCGCGAGGTTTTAGAACGCGACACGGAACAATGTTCCATCTCTGAGTTGCTCGAAAAGGCGCAGCAAACAGGAGCGTTAGCTCCAGATCACGATCTTCACAGTGACGTCTCGATGTATCAAAGGGCCGCGGCATTTCAACGGGCGCTACAATCGTATCGCATTCCGTCGCTCCCAATTGAAATATACCAGTTTTATGCCAGTGAGCCTCTTAGTCGTTGGGTACCGCCTGACAAGCAATCTGGTCGCGATGCAAACCTGCCAAAGCTTGGCTGGGACCTGGTCGTCGATGCGGGGGCCATTCATGCGGTACCTGTTCCAGGCAACCACGCGACAATGGTGAGCAACCCAGAAAACCGCCAAGTTCTCGCTCATGCTATTTCAACGGCCCTAATCGGCACTCTTGAATAGGCTCAAAGAATTTCTCCGAAGGCTCAGGTTCGAAGTTTCGTTTCTAGCCCGTCTTATTCGTAAGAGTGCGCCTGAGGGCTGGCGAGCGTGGTGTAAAGCGCTGATGCGGCGTAGGATTCGGTTGCGAAGCCACCCCATCACCTTCAACCGCGAACGCCACGCCCGCCATGACCGATGATACGATTCTGCCCTTCTCGTTTCCAGCCGTTCACGCCAAGAAAGTCACAGCTGCCTTCGATGGCGGTCGCCTGACCTCGAACGGGGGCGTGATGCTTCTGGCGATGGCC
>NZ_JASAUS010000291.1:0-5348 GCF_029953005.1 Bradyrhizobium sp. Mp27
TGAAGCTCTTGCCCGGGAAACAAACTCAAACTAACAGTCCCTTGTCCTGCCTCGCGGGTGGAGGAATTTGACTGACCACACCCGGAGGAATTTGAAGTGACCCGCGGGGGATGGCTTGACCAATCATCATATAAGGAGGACGAGGGCTGGTCGATCGTGGCGATCACCTTCCCGAATCTGTTCACGAGTTACGAGCGGCGCTGTGCGGAGCGCACGATTAGGGATAGTTGGCCCGATGCGTGGGAGGCGATCTTTGGGACTATGCTCCAGCCTGGCGAATCCCGGGAGAAGGATCGGCGCGCCTTCGAGCAGGAGCATGCTGGCGACTGGATCGTCGTGGCGGCGACCGCCTCGGACCAGCAGCCCGGCTTTGTCGAAGTTGTCGCCACGCCCGGTGGCAGACGCGGTGCAGGCACCGAGGAGCGGCGCTTTCTGGTCCCGTCCGACGAGTATCGAATGGGCCGCTTTCGATGACACCCACCACCAGGTCTATTCCGGACCGTCGAGCTTCGTCGCCTGGCAAGGGAGAAGATCGCCATGAAGGCCTCCTCCGAACGCCTCGACCAGCTTTCGCGCATGGAGGAGGCTCAGCGCCAGACGCAACGCCAGCTCGACATGATCGACCGGCAGATCATCCGCCGCATGACGACGCTGATCCCGCAGCTTGGCCGCAAGCGGTTCGGATTCCGTCACGAGAAGCCGCCTGACCCGAGGGCTTTCCTCGAACGCTACCATTCGAACCTTGCGGCGATCACCGCAGAGCGCCAGCCGGAGATCGATGCCCTCTCGCGCAAGCTCGCCCGGCAGGATGCCGCGATCGAGGCGCTGCGGGCTCGACACGCGCCGATGTCTCGACCCGCTCGTGACGACTCGGAGCGCACCCATCGTACGGACGACTGTCGCAGCCCGGCCGAGTGTCGCCCGGTGAAGCGCCATGGCGCGGCGGCATAGCGGGACCGTGCCTGAATTCGCGGCTCGTTTCGGCGAACGTCTCGAGCATGGCGCGGCGGCGGCGGTCTGCCAGGGTGAATCTTTCCGGCATCGCCAACCCGGCCCCCGCCCTGTCGCCTCTCCCCTCGGGTTTGCTGCGGTCTGCGCCCCCGGCGGTCCGCTTCAAGGCCAAGTCGCAAGCGAGCGGAGACCGCCGATCTCGACAAGGCCCGGCCGCGTTCGGCGCAGGGCCCAGTAGCGTGGCCCCGCTTGTCCGCAACCGAACCTCGCTCGCCTGGCGGTCCCCGGGCCTTGAAGCGGCCTCATCCCGGCGGCGCTGGGCGACGGCACGCGAAGGGAGAGCCGGCAGGGGCCGGACCGAACCCGACGGCGAAACCCAGAAAAGGACTTCACCATGACCAAGACCGCTCGCGCACCCCGCACCAACGCCCGCGTCATCCCGCTTCGCCGCGGCACCACCATCGAAATGGTCCGGCTCGTTTGCCCGGACGCAGCCCAGGCCACCCGCATCGCCGAGAGCTTCGGCCTCCCCGTCCTCGACGGTGACGCCATCTGCGACCTGCATCAGCGGCTCATCAGCGAGACCGCCGACGCGCTCGGCGAAGGCCTCAACGAACGCGCCATGCAGATCCACCTGCAGCGAATCGTCGGCTCCTATGTCGGCTCAGCCCACGGCGCCGGGCAGTTCTACAGCCGCGCCGTCACCGAAGCGCGCGAGGCGACGGCAAAGCTCGCCAACGACACGCGCGACGAGGACCTCGACGGACCTGTCGGGTTCGAATCCGCGGCCCAGCGCAAGCGCGAATTCGCCGCCGAGGTCGCCGTTCAGGCACACGCACTGCGCATGGCGGCCGAAGGCGCCGCCGCAGCCTACGAGCACGTCGTCGGCGAGAGCTGGAAGCCGTTCGAGCGCCAGCCCGACCAGCCGGCCGAAACCGTCAGCCGCAAGGCGGCCGAGGTTCAGATGGCGGCGTTCGGGTGACGCCGCCGGCGGGGCTTCGGCCCCGCCATTCTCTTTCACGATCGGATATCGGCCGGTCCCTGCGGGCCGGCCTTTTTCATGTCGCACATCGCGACGGCGCAAACGAGCAAAGAGAAATGACCCGGGATCGAGCGCACGTCGCGGCCCGTACCGGCTTTCAGTCGATGCTCCGGCCGGCGCGGCAGCGCAACGGCTTTGCCGTCCTCCACTGCGTTCCGGTCCGGCGTCTCTCCCCTCACCCCGACCATCAGCGTCACCGGATGCGCGACCCCGCAGGCCTTCGCAGCGGACCGCCGTGACGGGCCGCGACGGGCGCGGCCTCCAACGGAGGTTAGGATTATGACTGGTAAGGAAACCAAACCCCGCGCCGACATCTATGCGCGCATCACCGATCGCATCGTCGCAGACCTTGAGCGCGGTGTGCGTCCGTGGGTCAAGCCGTGGAATGCGGCCAACGCGGCTGGGCGCATCACGCGCCCGCTGCGTCACAACGGCATGCCCTACCAGGGCATTAACGTCGTGCTGCTGTGGTCGGAAGCGGTCGCGCGCGGCTTCACGTCATCGATCTGGATGACGTTCAAGCAATCACTCGAGCTCGGCGGCCATATCCGCAAGGGCGAGAGCGGAACGATGGTGGTCTACGCCAACAAGATCACCAAGACCGAGACCGACGAGCATGGCGACGACGTCGAACGGACCGTTCCGTTCCTGCGCGCCTATACCGTGTTTTGCGTCGATCAGATCGACGACCTGCCGGATCACTATTACGGGCGCCCGGCGCCGACCATCGCGCCGGCGCAGCGCATCGCGCATGTGGACGCCTTCTTCGCCAACACCGGCGCGACCATCCGGCATGGCGGTGACAAGGCTTTCTTCGCACCATCGCTCGACATCATCCAGATGCCGCTGTTCGAAAGTTTTCGTGACGCCGAGAGCTATGCCGCCACGCTCGCGCATGAATGCGTGCATTGGACTGCGCCAGCGCATCGCGTCAATCGCGATCTCAGCCGCTACGCAAAGGATCGCAGCGAGCGCGCCCGTGAAGAGCTGGTTGCGGAACTTGGCGCGTGCTTCCTCAGCGCGGACCTTGGTATCGTGCCCGAACTCGAGCCGCGTGCCGATCATGCGAGTTACCTTGCATCGTGGTTGGAGGTGCTGGCCAACGACAGGCGTTTTATCTTCAGCGCGGCCGCCCACGCGCAACGCGCGGTGACTTACCTGCACGGTCTTCAGCCCGAGCCGGCCGAGATCGACCAAGCGGCATGAGGCGCAACGATCCGTGTCTCGGCCGCTTGCGCTCATCGTTCACCTTTCTAGACAATGACGAAGGCCTCATCTCACGGCGGGGGCCGCTCTTTTGTGCGGCGTCATGCCTGTGCCGGCGACTGGAGAGGCGGCGCTTCCCATCCCGACGGCATAGCCGAGATGCGCCGGGCGGGTTCTTCTGGCTTCCGAGATGCCCGTCTGTTTCTGGGCGAGCGTCTTTCCGAAGCCGCAGAAGGCTGGTGTCATCACGATACGACAGTCCGGGGTTGTTATTGCGTCCGCTGGACTGGCGGAAAGCTTACGCGACGCGCGCGAGTGCCTTTCACCGATGCGCCCGTCGTCGTGCGGTGTGGCTTGCCTGTCGCTCAGCCGTATCCTCATCGTTCGGCCTGTCGCGCCCAATGCGTCCTCGATTTGGCATGTCTAACCGAAGGCCGTCGTCGCTGCGCTCCGCCTCGATCAAAAGACCGCAACGGCCGTTCTCGGCTTTCTTCCCCTGGTTGCTGCGCGTCCATTCCTCGCGAGACAAGAAAGCCTCCCCCTGGCCGCCCTCTACTGCGTGGCGGCCCTTCGGGTGCGGTCCGATCGCCTCCGGTCAACGACAGCCATCGAGGTCGCGATGGTCGCGGCCCGAGAACGAAAGAGGACACGAACATGGCTACCATCGGCAACTTCACCGTCAACGGCAACGGCTTCGTCGGCACCGTCAAGACCCTCGCTCTAGGCACCGTCAAGACCAAGATCGTTCCGGCCGAACGCACTTCAGACAAGGCCCCGGACTACCGCATCTTCGCGGGCGCGAACATCGAGTTCGGCGCCATGTGGAAGAAGAAGTCCCAGGATACGGGCCGCGAGTACCACTCGGTCAAGCTGGACGACCCGAGCTTCCCGGCTCCGATCTACGCGACGCTGGTCGAGGTCGACGGCGAGGAAGGCCACTCGCTCATCTGGTCTCGCCCGAGTCGCGACTGAGACGCCGCGCAGGTGGCCCCGCCGCGAGGCGGGGCCTTCACCCGTAGGCGGTGAGAAACGATTTTGAACGCGCGCGTAAAGTCGACAAGCGCTGCCTCATCGTGCCGCCTATCCCTTCATGGATAGCTGATGGGGAGGCCGGAAGGGCCTCGTCGGCAGTCACACCGCATCACCTGCGGCGCGTGGCGACGGCCCACCTACGCTCATCCAAATAGCCGGGCCAGCGCATTCGATTGCTCGGCGAATTTTCGGGCATTGGCCTTCCGAAGCCGTTCCAAATTTTGGAGCTTCCATCGCAGGCCGGGAAGCTGCTCCAAGTGCGGCACGCCCAGTAGCGACCATTCGGGCTCTGCGGCAACCAGCGACAGCAGGAAGCGGCGCTCGTCGGCGTTCAGACCTTGCTGCAGTTCGCGCATCATTCGCTCGCGCGCTGCCAAGAGCGCGTCGAGTTCAACGGGCTCGGTGGTCATGCCCGCGAAATTGTGTTCGAACTCCTGGCGGAGATCCCGCAGCGATGGAAACAGAACCTCGTGCACCGGCCGGTTATGGCTCGCGAGATAGACGACGAAAGCGCGGCGAATGCCCGCCGTGATTCCCTCGTGCACAAAAAGCTGCGTGACATCGAACAGATCGCGGGGATGCTGCCGGTCCATCGCCGCAACCAGTTTGCCGCCATATACGTCTTCGAACGACACCACCGGGATTTCGAGATCCGCCTGCAGCGTGTCGCGCGCGGCCTCTGTCAGCGACGCCATGTGCACCGGATGGACGGTGCCGCGCATGACGAAGTTGACCTCGATCTTGACCTCAATGCCCCCTCGCCGCACCATCAGCTTTGTCTCGCCGGATTCCGTCGCGGCCGGCGCATGGGTCAGAAAGCCCTGCTTCTGCAGGCGCGCGGCCGACTGACGGATGGCCTCGTTGATGCGCCGCAGAGCCTGCTCGCGCGGCAGTGTGTGGTCGGGAAACACCAGATCGAGATCGACCGAGAGCCGCGGCATGTCGCGCACGAACAGGTTGATCGCCGTGCCGCCCTTGAGTGCGAACGTATCGTCGACGAGCACCAGCTGCGCGTTTCGCGGGATCGTGAGCGCGGATTTCAGGGGATCGTGAGCAGAGATTTCAGACGATCGTGAGCAACGATTTCGCGGGATCGTGAGCAAGGCTTTCGGAGCCT
>NZ_JASAUS010000292.1:0-5335 GCF_029953005.1 Bradyrhizobium sp. Mp27
CGCCCTCCCGACGCAACGACAAAACCGTAAAGCCCCGCGTTCAGCATAACCCGGCAGGAATCCACTTAAATCCAGCGGGGCGCTGTCCAAACAACCGGGGCCAGCTCTCTGCTTGACGCGAGGGGCCAAACCTGCGCGGCAAATTCAGGTCGGCCTGTCATGATCATAAAGCGAACGGCACGATCTGCTTTGCCCGGCTGGTGCCAACGCGTGGCGAACGTGATGATATCGTCTCGTACGAGATCCCAAAAATGCGGGTGCAGCGCGGAAGATCATCTCAGCCGCTAGCATCGGATCGATAGGCAAGGCGAGACGCACGGCGTGAGCGACGACTTCCGCGCCGTTACTCTCTCGCGATAGCCGTTCGGCGGCGAACAAGACTGACTCTTCCCACGAGGGGCGGTCCAAGACGGATGCGCGCAATTCTACGCGGGCACCGGCATCACCGTTTGCCGCCGCCTTCATCAATTCGGCAACGCGGCGGCTCGCATACCATTCCTGAAATTGCTGATGTTGGAACGCAACGCCGTCTCCAGAGCGCATCAATAGGTGGTGGCTCGTCAAGGCTTCTAGGACTGTAAGCGGCTCAAATGGAGCCGCAATTTGGCTGCTCTCTCGCAGTCTTGCAGTTGTATCTGCCACGAAACGGCGCGCGTCGGCCTCAGGTAGCCGAACGACTCCACGCTGTCATCCGTCAGCTTCGGGAGAGGCGGGAGGAGCGCCCCACGCTCGAAGTCGAAGACGAGTACGACGTTCAGGATCTGTTTCACGCGCTGCTGATCATTTATTTCGACGACATTCGAAAAGAGGAGTGGTCTCCGAGTTATGCCGGAGGTGCTTCACGCATGGACTTCTTGCTGCCGGAAGTCGAGTCGGTGGTTGAGATCAAGATGACACGGCCCTCTCTGACTACGAAGCAGCTCGGCGAACAACTGACCGTCGATGTCGCGAAGTACAAGCAGCATCCGATGTGCCGCAGCCTCTACTGTGTCGTGTACGACCCGGCAGGACGTACTTCAAATCCCCGCAGTGTTGAGAACGACTTAAGCGGCGACAACGAGAAAATGACTGTTCGCGTGATGATCGTGCCGAGATAAGTCTTGAAGGCTTGTTGGAAGCAGGGCGATTAGGCTGCTGTGACCGGCGGGCCGGGCGGCATCTTTCGCTTGTAAGCCCCGCAGTGCTCGACGATCGGACAGGTCGGGTTTTCGGGCTTCTCGAACCATTGATAAGCGAAGCATCGTCCGCTATTGAAGTCGAGGGGTTCCGTTGGATCGAGGTATCTGATCAGAATGCGCCCCTCGACGAAGCCGCAAACCTGCTGCACGAGGGCGGATTTCAAAGTCGAATTGAGCAAGTGAAAGATGACGCCGGTAAAGGCGTTGATCTTCTCGATCGCGTCATCGATCCAGGCAAAGACATCATTGATGATATATGCGTTTCCGTGCTGTCGCATGCCTGTATGCATGTAGCTGACAGAGCCCGTATTATGATCCAGCGAACATCCGCCGGTGGCGAGGTGGGTCAGCTCATCGCGCCAATAGAGGAGACCATTGTACCAGTGAGCGGAACGGATCGCGTCCTTTAGCTCTTCAGGAAAACCGCCGGTCACCTTATCTATGTTCTGAAACAGCTTTCTTGTGGAGCCCGGAAATGACCGTGAGCCCTTGCTGTAAATGGCATGCAGGACCTTCACGGTGCAGTCGACCGAGGAGTAGAGCTCAAGGACAGCCGCTTCGATAACGGTTGACAGTTCGCGAGAGTTTACGGCTGGCGTAAACCCGTTCTTGTTGAGTTGATCTCGGTCGATATCGAGGCCAGGTCTCAATTTGACGGCTAAGGCTCGGAGTGTGATCGCCTTTTCGAGATGCGTAGCGACGCCGCTCACGGCACGTCGGTCACGGTCGGAAAACTTGTAGGTCTCTCCGTAAAAATTGGCAAAGCGGTCGACCTCGCCCCAGAGTTCAGGCGCAAAAACGCGGACGGTCGGTAGCGTTTGCGGTGCCATGCTCGACAAAGGCTTACCACAAAAGGAATGGCTTGTGCCGGGTTGGCTGCGGGCGTTTCGGAGGGTGATTATCCAACGGCGCTGCGCTCTGAAGGCTATAACTTGTCAGCCCACTTGCCGATCTCGGCAAGTATCTGCTCGAACGTCGGCTTGCCCGCATAGTAGAGCGCGCTGCTGCGCTCATAGGCGTCCGCGTACTGTGCGCGCGTCTTGGGATAGCTCAGAAGGATGGCCTCGTTCTCAGCGATGTTCTGATTGTCGCCTTGGCGAAAACGTGCCTGTTTGTGAGCCGTGTAGGCTCCCGTGCCAATGAATTTCTGAACGTCGGGCTGCTTGAGCAGCTCATGGATATCGTAGTAGTGACGCATGAACCCGACCGGATCGCTGCCATCCGCCTGCTGCTTGCGGAATTTCGTCGAGACGGTCTGAAGCTTTTCAACGAAAGTATAGCCGGCGTCATAGCAAGGCACCTCCGTGGCGCGGTTGTCGATGACGTCCACGTTGCTTGCAGCAGCCCGGTCGTAGAGCCATGAACTGATGTCTTTTGGCGCGTTCGGAGCCACGGTGTCGAAACCGACCTCCAGCAGAACGCCCTCCCGGAGTCCTTCCATGGCCTCCACGACCGTCGTGTAATTCAGCTTGATGCCGGCGCTGCGATAGTTCGGCAGATCGTCGAACTCAGTGTCGCGCTCGACATTCGAGATGCCGTCAATCCTGATCTCGCCAGCCAGCCAATCGTAGAAGTCCTTGCGTGACTGGATATGGGCCGGCTTGTTCTGGTTCTTGCCGGTCTTTACATCCTGGCCGGGGAACGGTTCGATCAGGATGTCGATGTCCTCCGAAAACCGGCTGATGATCTTGTGGCCCTTGGAAAGCGACGTGCCGCCTTTGAGCTGGAAAATGAAGCCCAGCTCATCAAGTCCGTAAAGGCAGTGCATGATCCAGTAGTCCTTTTCGACCAAGGCCGGATCAATGCCCTTCTCGTCCGCCACAATCCGGATGAGATCCGCAAATTGCGGGTGATTGTGGAGGAAATCACGCGGCATGCAATTCGCCCGCTCTCAGCGCGCGCTCAAAGAACTTCTTGGCGCGCTCGCTTCCATATTCGCGCACCGCACGACGCAAGCGCCTCTGATCGGATGCCGCGGCGCGCTCCGCCACGCGCTTGAGAACTTCGTCCTTGGCCTCGGCAAGCTGATCGACGTTGTTAACGAGATCGACCAGCAAGAATTCCTTTGTCAGTGATTTTGGAAAGCGTGGCTTCACCCGAAAGGCGAACGTGCGATTGCCGAGCTGAAACTCGCCATGACGCTTGTGATTGTAGACCACGGTCTTGTCATAGAGCTGCGTCGTGCCCACGCCCAGACTGTTGTAGGCATTCGGCGACGCCAGGAGAAACGTGTCGTCCTTCAGGAAAGCGCTCACGACATCCTTGTCAGCTGCCGGCGCCAGACCGAAAGCCGTTTCCTTCGGATACACGTACAGGCCGCCCGAGAGCTTCTTGAGGGTGCCGCTTTCAACAAGCTCCTTGAGATGCCGATCGACAGACGTCGACCAGCGGGCCAGATCGGCCCGCCGATAGGCCTGTCCCGGCTTCAGATGCCGCTTGAGTTCATCGAGCTTGGTCATGCCTGGCAATATAGACCAAAAAGGGCCGATTTGCAAGTTGTTTCATTGAAAAATCATGCAAGTATGATCCTATCTATTTGTTTATATGGTATAATCACCGTTGTTGCGATGTGCTGTATCCCTGATTCTTACCGTTTGAGCAACGAGATGCCACAATGAAGTTCGATTCGCTCCTGGACCGATTAAGCGCGCCGCCATGGCCATATTCACCCGCCGCCGCATTCAGGCAATGTTGAACGATCTGCGGCCCCTGCTCGACGGCAACAAGCGAGCCGATCTGGTCGCGCGATTAAACAATAAGCGCGTCGAGCAGGCCTTGCCGGCGGAGATGGAATTGGCGCTGGTTTGGGCGATGAGGGATTTCGACTGCTTGGAGGTCGAACCGGCGTGGTGGGTGAATGGAAAAAAGCCGGATGCCTATGTCGAGGGCCTGCTGCCGGATAGGCCCGCGGTCGTTGAGATAGCGTCCACCAACGACAACTCCATCTCCGGCCAACAACTCATGGATCGATGTTCGCAGACCATCGTTGCCCACGCCAATACGATCAAAAAGGGATTTGGCGACTATCTGTACTTCCGATTTGCCGAGACGACCGAGATTGAGCGCGGAATCAGAATGCGCGGGATCGCCGCGCCGAAGCGTTACATGTTATCTGACGCAGCGAAGGCGCTTATCAAGGAATGGGTACTGTCGAACAATGAGCCGCTTCAACATCTGAGAGTTGAGGAGAGCGGCTTATGTGTCGAGATCGAGAAGAAAAATTACAAGCAGATACGGTATCACAACTTCTGGACCTCGCGACCGCCGCGCGTCTATTCCGAGACGGACAATCCGATCTACAATGTCCTTAGCCAAAAGCTGTCACAAATCGAAGGGGCGCCCGAAGGGACATATCGGATCATCTTTCTTTCAGAGATCGGATCGAGGACCCTGGACGAATTGGGCGCGCCATTCCCGAACGTTAACGAGCGGAATGCCACCGCGGAAAAGATCATCCGCCGGTTTCTCTCCGACAAGAAAGGGCGCGTCGATGCTGTCGTGGTCTTCGTGCCCAAAAAGGATTATCGACTATTTTCTCAGGAGCCAAAGCGAAGCTGGAAGGCCGTCGTCTTTTGGGATGTTGAAACCCCTGGCCTCCTGGACAGCCTGCGCAAGATCGAAGCAACCCTGCCACTTCCGCGGTTCAACTGGCTCTCAGGCGCGGTCCCTCTTCAGGCAGGGCGCCTTCGCTCCGGAGCAGCGCGGATGGTATGAAGGTGTAAGCATGACGTCGACCGGTAACGACATCACGTATCGTATGTCCAGTCGCGCCTTCCAGGATTTTCTGGCAGGTCGCATCACCGAGGAGCAGTTTCGCCATTTTCTTGGCGATGCAGAAGGCGGCTCGACCGTAGGCAGATTTCTGGATCAAGGCTTTATGATTAGCGAGATAACTTTCGAGAAGGGCAGCGTTGACGAAGACGATGACACGCTGGTTCTTCGCTTCTCAAAGGACCCGGCCGCGCAATCCTTCGAGTAGAACTAAGACCTGCCTGTACTTAGCGAAAGATCGGCGTGAATGAGCCGGCGGAGGTCTGCGGATTGAAATCTAGTACCCGGAATCAGAGCTGAGTGATACGGCGGCCTTTGAAACGGCGTTGACGGACCTTTTTCTTGGTCCAGACGAAGGGCTCGGCTCTGTCGTTGTATGCGTTGAC
>NZ_JASAUS010000293.1:0-5255 GCF_029953005.1 Bradyrhizobium sp. Mp27
AAGGCGGGAAGCCTCTGTCTGGCTTGTCGCACTCCACTGCTGAAGCAGAGGCCGAGAGACTGAACGCTGCCCGCAGCCGACCGAAGGGCCCAGAAAGGGGATGGACGGAAAGGGGCAATTGAACCGCCGGGCCCGATTGGGCAGGAGGCGCGCGCGATCGGCGGCGGCAGATGACGCATCGTCGACGTTTAAGGCGCTAGAATAACGAAGGCCGCAGCGTTTTTCTCGCTGCGGCCCGCACCGTGTCACAAAATGCCGGGTAAAAAGATCTAAGCGAAGTATGGAGCCAGCCCCGGGTGAGATGATCTTACTGAAGCGTTTTCAGCCTGCAATATGATCTATTTCGCAAATGGGCTGCTTGCTTAACCTCGAACGAGGGAAGGCCCGCCTGGGGCTGGCTGAGCAGGCGGCCTTCAACCCCAAGCACAAGGCTGCGTACGTCCCAACGGCCATCCCGAAACCGAGACTGCTCGTGTTTGCTTAACGAGCAGCTAAGAACAGGGCTGACATCACTAGGCTGCGGCCAGTAGCACCCGTAAAAATCCAAGTACGAGCTTGGTGCATAGACCCCTCGTTCTAGCCGTGGCATCCGCGACGGCGCTCCCGCCCCGGTGCAGCCTATGCCGCAGCTCGCCGAGAGGGCCTTGCGCCGACGTCAACGCCTGGGACCACGCCGAGAGGCGCGGCAGCGTGCTCGCGCGAACGCCTCGTAGGATATCACTTAATGAGGCGCTCGCTCGACGACAAATTGGCGATGATCGTCGGATCCGCTTGGCAGACGGCCGGACAGATTCAGCGTGTCTGCGGCGGTGAAGCTCACGAGACAGCGCGCTGGAAAGACTTTGGAGAGCGGGACGTCTTGAACGGGAAACTCAGGAAATAGGAATCGGTGCGAAGCGCTAAGGCGGAGGCGGTAGTCTGCGACGTATTAGAGATTTCGCCGGAAATAGCGCTCGCTGTAAGCCTTAAGCGAAAGCACTTCGGGGCCCGCACGTCAGCGCAGTCAGTCAGACCTGCTTCGCTCTTCAGGACGAAAAATCCACTCTCGCCAAACCGTCAATAGTACGGCCATGATGACTGGTCCTAAAAACAAACCGAGTAGGCCGAACGCAGCCAGCCCCCCGAAAATTCCGACGAACGCAAAGAGGAAAGGGAGCCGAGCCGCGCCCCCGACCAGAGTTGGCCACACAAAGTGATCCCCTGCAAGCATGACGGTCGCGCCCCAGAAAAAGACGCCTGCGGCCGCGATCCCGCTGCCACCGCCGGACAAAAGCGTCGCGGCGGCGGCCGTGAACACTGCCCAAGCACCGAATGGGAGCATCGCAAAAGCCGTGGTTATGATGGTAAACATCACGGCATTTGGTACGCCTGCAGCAAGGTATCCGACACCGATCAACAAGCCTTCGCCGATAGCGACGATCACGGTACCGTTCACCGTCCCTCGGATCGAATCCACGATCTTTTGCACCACGCCCTCGCCGGGGTGCCCCAGGATGCGATCGCACGTCTCGATCGTACGGTTAGCGACCGAGCGGCCATTGCTGAGCAGCACGAACAAGGCAAACAGAGAGAAGAAGAGCATGAACAGGCGACGCATCAGCTGACCGCCGAAAGTGTTGAATAGACCAGACGCATCATCCGCATTGATGGTCTTGAGCCAAGCAGTCGCGGCTTTCGGATCCGACAGATTATCGCGCCACCATTGCTGCACGATTTCTGCTACGACCGGCAGGCGAGCGATCCAGTCGGGCACTTCGATTCCGCTCTCCCTGGCCTTCTTCAGCCAGTTCGCGATGTCACCGCTTTGCTCGGCCACCTGGTAGATGGCAAGCGCCATGGGCGTAAACAGGATGAGCGCGACGATCGCCGTAAAGGCGACGGCTGCCAGCCTTGTTGGGCCCGAGGTGAGCCGTGCAGCGAACTTGATGTAGAGAGGCCACAAGGTGACGGCGAGAATGGTCGCCCAGATCAAAGGTGGCAGGAATCCCCGCGCTGTCCACAGGGAGAGCGCTACCACAGCTACGGCAAAGACCACCCGGGCGTTCATGCGCGCGCCCGAACCAAGTGGGAGCGGCTTTTGCTGCACCGGGTTGCGAGATGTGTCGCGATCCGAAGCTGTCGATGTGCCGGGCTTTGCTATCCGTTTGCTAACCGTGTTCGGGCGACCCACTTGCTACCTCGCTTGGCGGTCCGGCGCTCGTCGATCCTACCGGGGTCGCTAATCTTGCCGTGAAGGAGGCACCGCTCGTCAGAAAACATCCGAGGCTTGATCAAGGTTCCATCCAATGTACGGGGCCTCTCATCGCTCTTACGGCAGTAAAAGACCATTGTTCACGCAACAGGCGGGCGCCGCCTTAACAAGGCGGGGCTGCCCACGTGGGCTGCCCCGTATGCCGGCATCTAGGTAAGCCGATTTACTTTTTACATTCGGTTTCTGTCGAGTTCCTGCGCCATGCTAAGGTGATGCTGCAGAGCGGGCAAGGGTTTGTTCGCCCCATCCTTGTTTCGGATCGTCACCGCCTTCAGCGTAACGTTGAAAAAGGGGAGGCCTTGTGAGCGCTCACCTGCATCGGACCCTACTCGCCAGCACCGTGCCCTCAACTCGGCGAGCCTTTGTCCAACCGCTTGACGCTTTGAGAGATGAGATCCGCAGTCGATGCTTGATAAAGTCCGGTCACTCTTTTCCGGGGAAGGGGCGCGCATCGGCTGCGAGCCGAAGGCTGGACGCTTCGGCAGGTGTCAGCGGAAAATCTACGGGTCGGGTGGGGCGCCGGAATAAGTCTAAAGTCACTTCCGCCTGTCGGAGAAATCAATCCGTCCGCCGGTGCCGCTTCCTTTAGAGGTTGCCGAAAAGCGAAGCCTTGATGGGCGAGCGCCAGCTAGGCCATGTCAAACTCTGTCTGCAACTTCCGCACTTCCTCACCCAAAGCCGCTTCGGCGGATTCCTCCAGAGGCTTCTGCGGGATACCGCCAAGTTGCCAACTGGGGCTGTAACCCTTTACGCGGATCAGCTTGAGGCCGGTTACGCCAGACCGCTTCTCGAGTTCGGCGGCGAGCTCATGTTGATACACGATTGCTTTCATCCGGCGGGTTCTCCAAGCGCATCACACTCGAGCGGCTAACAGTCCCGGCAGATGCTTCTGATCTTCTCGAGGGCGCGGTCGGTCGGGTCCCACAGATCCTTCTCGGGTCTAATCGTACCGATTTGCTCCGCCGCCCGCGGGTATTGCCTATGCGATCCGGGGCGTTTTCCACTAGCGGAAATCGGCTCCATCAAAAAAGGCCCCAACATGAGGATCAACACGATGCTCATTTGCAGTTTTTGCAGATCGACCCCACCATCCTGTCCGTGTTGCTCATCGATCTTGGCGTCGCTATCCTGCTGGTTGGTGGTCGCAGGCCTTCCGATCCCTCCGGCAGGCGCGGTCTGCGCAGCCGCGGCCGAAGAGCCCGAGGAAGCAGCGGTGCCGGCCGCATTGGTGCCGCGCGTCCGGGCTTCGCTTTCGGTGTCGATCCTTTGCCCCGGTTCGTGATTGACGCCGGGCTGAGCCGTTGCGGGGGCATTGCCGACGGTGGAGTTGCCGGGAGCGCCAACGGTTCCGGCGGGATTTGCTGGGCCAGACCCTGCAGTGCCAGCAGCGTTTGTAGCTGAAGGTGAGGATGTCCCTGTACCGCCCGCCCCGGACAAGGCTGCGCCGCCGGCTCCTCCGCCCGCGGACCCACCGCCACTGCCTCCACCACCGCCACCTTGAGCGAAAGCAGCGCAGGGAAGGATAATCGCCAAGGCCAAGGCACACGAGAGAGCTTCATGTCGCGACACCTTTAACGACCATGCGGGCTCTCGAGGTTTGGTTCCTAGAGTTATGCGTGCTAGGCGTCGAGGACGCCGAATTGCCGCCGGTAAGCATCGATCGCCCGGTTCGAGAGCAGCAACCTGCTACGTTCACCGTTCCGGACCATTTGCTCGATCTTATGGGAGAGAAATTGGCTGGCTTCGGCAGCGTCGCCGAGGTCGCCCGAGCGCTCGAGGAACTCCCAAGCGATCTGGACGGAATGTTCAACAAGATGAGAAAGGGGTGTCGGCCATAGTGAGCCGAACGCTTGCTCCTTCCCAGGGTTCCTAGGCCACCTCGGAGGACGCAATGCGTGGTCGAGGTAGATGCATCCCATTTGCCATCGGCCGGCGTCCGAGAGCAATGAGCGGCAATCGCTTGTCGTCGCTCCCACGGCTAACCAGTTGCGGACCTCAAGGGAACATGGGTTGAACCCCGCAGTTGCTCCCCGGCCAATGGAGTAAGGAAAGATGTCCAAGAAATCGCTCGCTGAAATCGCGAAGGAAATGGCCGGCATCGACATCGCCATTCTTTCGACCCACACAGAAAACGGTGAGATCGCCAATCGACCCATGAGTAACAACGGCGACGTGGCTTACGACGGCACGTCTTATTACTTCACTTACGAAAAGACGCGGACAGTTTCTGACATCCAACGGAATCCTAATGTCGCGCTCGGATTCTCATCCGAGGCCGGTCTATTCGCCGAAGGGATCTATGTGGCCGTCGAAGGGACTGCCGAACTGATCCGCGACAAGGCCGTCTTTCATCAGCACTGGACAAGTGATCTCGACAAATGGTTCGAAAATGGCGTGGATACGCCAGGCATTGTCCTGATCAAGGTCAAAGCCAACCGCGCGACCTATTGGAAAGGTCGCGAAGAAGGTGAGGTTGGACTCTGACTGAAGATTCAACCGGGGCGAAACCCTAGTGGGGCCAGCTCTTTCGATGATTTTTCCGCAATCGCAAGACCGGCGCTATCACGATTGTACAGTCACCCAATCTCATTCTGTGGATTGTGATCGTGGCCGGCCTTTTGCTCTGGGTATGGCCATCAGCAGGCAAAGCAAACTTGGCCCTGACGATCGCGGTCAACGGTGGCCTCGTTCTCTGGACGGTGGATGAAATCGTCCGTGGCGTCAATCCTTGGCGGCGCTCTCTCGGTGCAGTCGTTCTTCTCTACGAATTCACGACCCTTTTAAACGACGGTAAAGATTCCGCACGCGGGAGCGGGAGCCCAGATGTCGCCGCGGGCTTGCATTGTAACGGCGCCAGCAGGGCTCGCGAGGCTGTAGCGGTAGGAAATCGAGGGTCAGAGCTGGCCCCGCAAATTCGGACAGTAGCTTGAGTGGATTTTCTGCCTGACAGCGGCGAGGATTCTTGCTGCGAATCAGGAGCGAAGATGACGAAGAAGAGCCGCCG
>NZ_JASAUS010000294.1:0-5254 GCF_029953005.1 Bradyrhizobium sp. Mp27
TCCGCTATCCCGGCCAGCTCCGACGAGACCAGCGCTACCAGCAAACCCCGCCGCGGAAAGGGGTCAAAATTGGACGCCGATGAAGGGTCAAATTTGCAAGCCGATTGACATCTTGACCATGTGGCAGTTGGCGCAAAGAACCTGCGCGTTGTCGGTCTTCCCGCTCAAAATCTCACGGCAGAACGCAGCGGAGTCGTGCGCCTTGACGCCGTTGGTGCGTCGCTTCACAGGCTTGATGTGATCAAGCTGCAAACAGAGCATGTCGTCGTGGCCGCACCACGCGCATCGCCCTCCGAGAAAACTGATCGCGTTGGCCCGCAACTGAGCGCGTCCGCGTTGATCGATATTGCCTTCCTCGATCTCCCTCTTAACGGCGATCACAGCCTCGACATTGCTGCGGAACAGCCGCGTGACCAGACAAGCGAGCGACTGTTTCTTCAGGTATGACCGGAGGCACGCCTTCTCGTTTTTTTCGGCCCGCTTGGCTGGATTCCGGCGGTAGTAATCGGCAATCCAGGTCGCAGCCTGCCGCTTCTGCTCGTCAGTACGCACCGGCCGCCTGTTGCGGACCACCCTCTTTCTGATCTCTTCCACTTCGCCTCTCCCGCGATGAGGCGATACGGTCTCAATCGGTATTGTTTCTTTCGAGCGTGTTTCGGTCTCCCTTCCGCCTCGCCGGACCGGCGACGGACCAAAACATCAATTTCGCCTTTGGAAATTGCCAACCGGATGTTTTCCGGGGGCAGGCCGGGGGGTGGAACCCCCTGCTCTACAACCGATCCGAGAACAGAAAGTCACTTTTGAAATTTTATATCTGCCAGGGGTCAGTGGTCGCGCGTCACCCGAATGGGGGAAGGGCCCTGGAAGGACCCAGTTACAATCTGTGAGATGTTCGAAGCTGGCAGCAGGTGCGAGAAGCTAGATCATGGGGAAGACGCTGACTCCTAGCGATGTCGGTTCCCAGGCTGGCCTTTGCGACCGCTGCGAGACATCTCTACGTCAGGTTCTAGAAAGCTTGCCGCAGTAGGGGACCTACGCAGGTAATCTTGAACACGAGGCTGACATGGACCGGCAGAACTTCGATCCATCTAATGTGCCAGCTGGGTCGCTAGCGCGGCACGCCGTTTCGGAAGAGCCGCAGGCGGGCCAAGCCGGTCAATTTGAGCAGCACGTGGCGCAGGCAAGCCAGGCCGCTTACGTTGCCAGCGGGCACCGGTCCCCAGCGAAGCACGCATGTAACGATGTCCAACAATCCCTTGGCGAAAGGACGGATGCAAGCGCCGGGAGCAATCTCCTGCAAAGCGAAGGGGTCCTTATCAATCATGAGCGTGACGCGGCTCAATCGAGAGCAGCGAAGAGACGGAGGACGCTGCCCGATCTTGAAGAGGTTGTGATATACCGACAGTCAAGCGCGAACGCCGCTTCGGGAGAAAGTAGCGGTGCGCCGCGGGTTGCCTCAACAGGCGTTAGAATCCGGGGGCATTCGGACGAGCGGCCTCTTTATGCCGAGGATGCTGCCCTCCTGAGGCTTGAGCACGCCCTCATGGAGGGCGGCATGAGTAGCAGAACGGCGCATGAGCATGGAAGCCGCCTGATTGATTATAGCCGTTGGCTGTTCGAAAATAACCGACCGAGCATTGTTGCTCGGCTGGACAGCAAGTCGCTGATCGACGACGGCGCCATACACAAGTACACTGGAGGGCGTAGTGCGATTCTCGTTAAATCCATAGATCATTTCCGGACCTTTCGGGCGACAGGAAGACCCGTCGTGCGTGCAGTGCGCCGTAGCGCTGAGCGCAATCATTCCTTCCAGAACGCGCTCATCAACCCCGAAACCGCGGTGCAGATGAAACCGCAGCGCATTGACGACACCGTTGGCAGCAGGGGCCATGGCTATCGTGACACCAGTCATTTAGTTTCTCGCGAGGACCCTCCGGGAGTGCTGGATCATCTCGATGAACAAGCCATGCCGTCGGCAGTCTCCGACCCTTCAGAGGAGCTTCAGCGACTGGAAAATCAGTTGCAAGACGAGCGTCACGCACTGGGAGACAATCATCCTGCTCCGTCGTTTTCCATCGATCCGGAAGAGTTTACTTTGGATCGCGAACTGTTCTCTCCAGAGGAGCTTCGGGAATGGCTAGATGATCAACCCGTGCCGTCTCCTTTCATTCAGGAGCAAACCGCATTCCATTCAGAGCACCTCCCGCAAGGGGAGCTTGAGCGAGTGCTGGGTCATCTGGATGATCAAGCGATGCCCTCGGCAGTCTCCGTTCCTTCAGAGGAGCTTCAGCGACTGGAAAAACAGTTGAATGACGAGCTTCACGGACTAGGAGACAAGCATCCTGCTCTGTCGTTCTCCATCGATCCGGAAGAGTTTACTTTTAATCCCGAGCAGTTCTCTCCAGGGGAGCTTCGGCGACTGCTTGATGCCGAATCCGCAGAGGAGCTTCAGGAAAGGCCAGATGATCACCCCGCCCCGTCGGCTTTCATTCAGGAGCAAGCCGCATTCCATTCAGAGCAGCTCCCTCAGGGGGAGCTTCGGCGAGTGCTGGATCATCTGGATGATCAAGCCATGCCGTCGCCAGTCTCCGTTCCTTCAGAGGAGCTTCAGCGACTGGAAAAACAGTTGAATGACGAGCTTCACGGATGACGGGACAATCATGCACTCGATGCGCCATCCACGCATGTAGCGAATAATCGGCGCGACATTGCCTGACACGATCCCGTCGATGACGTCCGCCCCAGCACAGTAATGCGGCGCGCTGATCCTTAGCAGGCCCGAGGTCTTGGTCGAAGGGGCTGACATCGCTGGTATGGCCCTAGTCCGAGTTGTTTGCATTTTCTGCAAAGAGATATCTTGGTCGCTGTGCAGTTCGTCGGTCAGAGCCATGGGGACCGTCGTGCTCAAGATCGCGAAGATCGCGAGCGCGAGTAGAACCGTGCGTCGCCTACGTCCGAGGGGGGTGGGAGTCATTTCGCTCATGGCCCCTCTATCGCGTCGCTGCATTGACCACTGCCCGATAGAAGTGCTGCGGGAAGCGCGCCTGGACGACGCCGGACACGGTCCCGAGGAAATCCCAATGCTCATTGATCGTCGCGCTTCCTTGCAGCACGGCGAGCGTTTGCAGCGGCAGACGCTTCTTCGTGCGACGACGCACGATCAGCACCTTGCCGTTGCTCACGATCTGGAACGTCTTCCGCTTCTGACCGTCCATGCGCTTCAACTGGCGACGCACCACGGTATGCACCGGGGCGCTACCAATCGATCCGTAGGGTTTGATCAGGATGCCGCCGGTGGCGAGACGGCCGCTGCTATTGCGCTTCGGGTGGATCGATAGGGCGTTGTCGGGATACTTCTCCTTGCCCGCACCGATCACATGGCGCTCCATGTACTTGTCGATGCTGCCGACGACTGACGTGAGATTGCCGCCGTTCGCCGGACGAATGCGGATGCCGCTGACCACCCAAGGGCGACGCAGGACGAAGATGCCTGGGATTTGGACGCGCAACGCTTGCTGCGCGTCCTGCGCGGTGAAGGTCAGCGCCTTGGCAGTCGCGGTGTTGATACTGCGATCTCGAAGCTGATCGAGTTGGTCGAGCATCCCCTTCGTGAGCGTGAGCGTGATCTGCACTACAGATAGCTCCGCACGATCCGCTCGACTTCGTCCGCGAGCTCTTCCGGGGTGGCAGCCTTCGCCGTGATCACGATGAAGCCCAGGTCGGTCAGCTTCTTGTGCCGATCCTTCTGATTTTTCGAGCGCGATCCCGTGGGAGTCTTCACTTCGATGCTGAGCAGCACGCCGCCGGTGACATAAACGCGAACGTCGGGCTCGCCCGCCGTAAGGCCCGTTACCTTGGCTTCCATGCGCTCGCGTCGCGAACGCTTCGCTCGGTTCATGTCACCGGCACAGGTGAGCGGATACCCGTCGTCTTCGAGCGCGTGAAGGCGAGCGATGACCGCCGCCTGATAGCGCCACTCAGGGATGTCGTTGACGATGCGAGTTTCCATGCGCGAATGCTCGCGCGGTTGGATGCGCAGGTCGAGACCAGTTCGGCAGCCGCAACGCGTCGCTCGCTTCGGGAAAAAGGGCCATAAAGAGCGCCCCTGAACCAACTCTTCGTAGAAGCACAGGCGTTCAGTCTGCTAGATAGGGTATCGCCGACCGCTTGATCGTGAGACGCATGCTGTGTGAAGCCAATAGAGCGTCCACCGCGCAGGTCTGCTGATGCGCCAAAGCGGGACCAATGATGATTTCCTCGATGCCACAGTTATTGGGGTGCGTGGCTGCATTGTTGATGACGACCTTGTTAAACTGACAGGCACGGTAAGGAACTAAACCGGCTGGTGAGAAGCGCGTCTTTAGTCCAGCGGGCCAGGAAACACCAACCCAAACCAGGCGCCGCTCGCGCTCCTCTTGGAAGTGCCCGTTCTTGAGAACGAGAGCTGTCTTCAGTGCATGCGACCACCATGTCTTGACTTGTGCGCGGGCGCCCTCCGGCTCATCCGTCCCTTCCAACAAGCGGTCGATGAGCAGGGTTACTGCCCCATCAGCCGCCGCTCGTTGGCTCTCTGGGTCATAGAGGACGGGCGTGATATCAAATCCCTGCGCCGCGGCGTTCTTCAAAAGCCAGTCTGCGTTGAATCCGATCGAGAAGCCTTGTCCACGATTGTAGCCTCGCCATTGCGAGAGCAGATCGCCTTTAGACGTCAATGACCCGACGAACCCATGAATTTCGTCACTGTGTTGACGAAACAGTGCGATCGTCTCCCAGGCAAGCGATGAGAGTTCTCTGATTTCGGCGCCGCGACGGTCGAGGGCCTCGATCACGATCTTCCAGCCGTGCTGAAACTCCGACGTGTCGTTGAGGAAGCGGTAGTGTGAGGTCCACAGCGATCTGCTGGCTATGATGCCATGTAAACCTGCGGCGGACGTGTAGTGGTACAAAGGCATTATTTCCTCGAGTTCGGCCTCGTGCTTTGCGACTTCTGCTCCGGGGTCGTACGCGGTAATGTCGGGTCTGATCATGAGATCTCCGCTTGGCCGTCACAACCTAACAATTTGCCCATAAGGCGCATTCTTGTGGACGTCCATCTGGTCTCTCCTCGGAGCACTGAAGCTTCGCAACCTCAGCTCCCCGGTTCAGAGAGCTGGCCCCGGTTGTTTGGACAGCGCCCCGCTGGATTTAAGTGGATTCCTGCCGGGTTATGCTGAACGCGGGGCTTTACGGTTTTGTCGTTGCGTCGGGAGGGCGT
>NZ_JASAUS010000295.1:0-5207 GCF_029953005.1 Bradyrhizobium sp. Mp27
CCGAAAGTCATCGCCGGTGTAAAGTTCATCGACGGAATCGAAGTCATTCCGAACACTGAAAGCCACGCCGCCTGATCAGGCCGCGTCACCCAAAATCAGCCATAGCTCGCTCTCTTGCGCCACGAGCAGAAAGGCTTGTTATCACCTGCCTCCGCAGCATCCGCTAACGCATCGGCGAGCGGGCAGGCGACTCCTTGGAAGATGCTCGCATCTACGCCGGAGCCGCTGGATCGGCTTGAGGGGTCAATTCCGCTTCGATGTTGGCGTCGTCGAAGAGGTGTTTGATAAGAGATCCAAGCCGTCCGGAGTTGGGGGCACCCGCGATGTTCCGGCAAGCTTCCACAAACCGATCCGTGGCCGATCCGAAGTGAGGCTCATATGCCTGTCGCTGAATTCGCATCTCCAGCATGCGTCGTATGAAAACCCGGAAATCATCAATCCCCAAGCCCCTGATCGTTGACTCGAAATCCTCAACGGTCGCGTTCTTCATTACAACCTCTTGCAGGGTGTCCCATCCACTGTGCTTGATGATGTGCATGCAGGCATCGAACACCGTAGTTTTGGCTTGGGTACGAGTTTTGATCGCCGTGAACTCGTTTATGATGTCTGGGTGAAGCGGTCTGCGGTAAGGGCCGTCATGGCTGATTTCTGGCTGTCGCGCGCAGAAAGCAGCTATCCAGGCTTGCACGATTTTCTGCCCGATCGCGCTACCACCGGGCAGCTGGGTGAGATTCTTGTCCAGATCGGTGACGGTGTAGGCGTCGAGCAGGTGTGCAACGGATACCAGTTTGTCGGCCTGTGCGACCAATTCAGCTTCCTCCGCGCGATGGTCCCAGTAAAGACGCTCTAGCAACTCACCAGTTTTCTGGAGGGCTTCCATCCTGTCGGTTTCAGCGACGTAGCGATCGACAATCGCGGTCACCTTGCTTGCGTCGAATTGGCCTGATTCCAGAAATTGCACTACCAGCGTTTCGAACTCGTCGCAGCGGCCGATACTCAACTCTTGGAGCAAGAGCCGCCACCTTGCCTTACGCTTGTCCTCGTCATCAGGCTTCTTGTCCTTGTTCGCCATGCGCTCAGCGATATAGCTCGCGGAGCCAATTGCTAAGACAAACTGAAAGTCGGGGCCGTCATCGATGCCCTTGTAGTTGATCGCGGTGAGCAAAACGATCGACGGGACGACGCGCGCGAGTATTGCATCCGCGAGATTGCGCTCCCCTATTATCCGGTTCGCGGACCGGATCACCCTTTGAACGACGCGAATGTTGGTTAGCCCGCAGGTGTCCGCAGCCTTCTTTATATGGGCGGAGTAACGGGAAGGCGTGAGCGCAATCGCAATTTCGAAAGCCTCTTCAGGCGTTGTGAGCAGCCGGATCTCCTGATCAATCACTTTTTCCCGTAGGGTGTCCCAGACTGGTCTTTGCGCAAGCTGATCACTGTTGAGGATCAGCACGAATCGTGAGCCGTATTGCTGGCTGTACTGGTCGATGAAGCCCAGGACCTCGTCGACGCTGAGCTTTTCGTGCTTGCGCTCGATGTCGTCAATCACGATCATCTTGTCGCGCAGCATCGCCGGAGCCAACAGTAGGCTCAGGTCGGAAATGGCCCCGAATCCCTTGTGAAACGATTCCAGAACCTTGATGCCAGAGTTCATCGCCCGCTTGGCGCCATCCCATAATCCCGGATGAGATTCGGCAACAGGGACCACCGACTCGATAAGTTTCCTCTTCAATTGGTCGATGTCGGACAAGCCAAACAGAGACACATACAGGGCGCCCTTGGTAGTTTCGTCGGCGGAGGCTGCCTGGACCTCGCGCCACAAATGACTTTTTCCGGTACCCCATTTTCCAGATAGCGCGATGACTTTGTTGTCCGGATCGGCAAGGAGCTGGATAAGATGATCCTTTGTTTCCTGCAATGACATCGTTCATACCTATCTCTTGCCCACAGTAGGTGAATTGCATGACGCGCCGATTGCGCCGGCCTAATCTGCCTAATCGGTGTCGTGACGCAACAATGAAATGCATGCCCCATGCACAACAAGCCGCGCCCGGCCAAGGCACATGTCATCGTGAGTGCCAGTAGGTACCATCCAGCCACGCCGCCGCCCTCGCGCGGATCGTCTCACTCTCAACCGGCAGGGCCATGATCCTCTCTGAAATCTCAAACGCGGGCGCGCTCACCGCATCGATCAGCTTCATCTCGATATCGACGCTGGTGTCTTCCGGGATGGCCTTGATCGCTGCTTTCGCCGTCAGTGCCGCTTGGTGCAACGAGATGGCCAGCGAGGCAATATCATAGTTGCGCATGGTATTCTTTCCTTCAAGCAGTCGAACCATTCTACTGTTGAATGAGGATACCAAGCACACGCAGGGCTGTCTGTGGGCAAGATCGCAATTGCTGCTGCGAAGATCACAACACGTTGCGAAAACTGCAACAGCGAGGTTCATTTGGCCCCGCTAGAACAAGTCGATAGCCTTTGCCGACGCTCTTGATCGTGACGCCAGCTCGCTCGCGAGCCCCTCGCGGCTGATTTCTGCACCGTGAGCAACTTTTTCTTCGAGGTCGCGTATAGCTTCGTCGATCTTGTGCAGCGAGAATGTGCTAGGCATCATCCGGCTCCGTCCTGATTAAGGGGCCGGCATCCGCCGACCACAGCGTAAAAATGCGTCCGCTACACGGTTGAGTAAAGCGGGTGGCGTTGCGGGAAAATCTGTCCCCATCTCGCGTCTGAGCGCCTCGAATTCGGATAAGGTCGAAAGAGGGCAATCCGCCACCGCGTCCATTTTTGAGCAGATAACTTCAACCCGGGATCGCCAATCGGCCATCTGTTCTTCAGTTCGCTGTGGCGCGTACGTGTCTTCTGCCGGTGTATGGCTTGTCCTACGGACGTAGTCCGTGAATGCTTGGATTGCCGCTACCACTTCGGTCCTAGGCACGGCGGCTACTCCTATGAGGCGGAGCCAGCTCGAACAGTTGCAGGCCGAGCACTTTGATATGGCATGCACGCGGGGGCGCGACAACCCACCGGTGCTGGTAGGTGCTTCCAGTTCTTCTCAGCGATACTCCTTGGTGGCACCAGGGGGGGATTTTGGCCCCCTCGGGAGCAAAGGTGGCCAGCCCCAGTCTTCGAGGACGGGCTGGCCACCGAAGTCTGCGGCACGTGATTGGGACAGCGCGCTGCCGCTAACTTCCACCGGCGGCGCGGGTGTGGCAGGGACAGCGTCGGTTGCGCATTTCCCGACGCCGAGTCGCGCCCGCGCTGCTTCTTCTCTATGAGGCTCAGAAAAGCGATGACGGAGCAGCAACGCGTGGCACTCGGCGGCGTTAATGCTTCGGTTGCGACGCCGGATGTATCTCAATTCTCTCGGCCGTCATAACGACGCGCTTCGCGGCGTTGGGGAGGGAGCTTTCGGTCAAGTCAGCTGGGATAATTCGAACATTCTTTCGGCAAGCGGGCAGGTGAGCCATCGCCTGGATCTCCGCACAGTCGCTCTTCAAGGCTTCCCGTTCTGCCGCAGGTGCGACAGACTTTGCAGAAACAATCGTAACCATTCCGGGCTGAGGTGCAATGCAGTGGTAGCCGTCCATGGCGTAGAGGCACCTCACGTTTCGAAGCTCGATAGGCTGCCCGATGAACTTTGCAGGGGCAGCATAAAGGTCACCTGAATCAACGATCTTGAAATCGTTCGGGCTGAAGTACGAGACGAATTTTCTAATGTTCGCTGTTTCCAGCCCGGGGGCGTCCGCAGCGAGCGCGAGCCGAGTCGAACAGAGTACGATTGTAGCTCCAAGAAGGTGCGCAAGCCTCTTCCGCTTAAGAAAGGTTCGTTTATGCCCCTTCGGAGTCGGCCTTCCTTTTTGAATGATGAATCGACGCAATTTGCTGCAACCTCTCAGCCGTGATGTCTATGGGCGTACAGTCGGAACGTGTTCGGTTAAGGGCATTCCGAGTGAATGATGCGGGCCCACCAATTCAGGTAGGTGCCGAGCGGCCCCTTTCGCGGCGATATCGCTTGGCGGCCGTGAATCAATCAGAGCAACGCGCGACACCGGGTCAACAGGTGGGCAACCTGTAATGCGAGCGTCGCGCGTTGCAATTCAGAAAGGGGCTCGCCTCAAATTAGCTCGCATTCCTACTAACGAGATATCCCTGCCGGCTTCTGATAATTGATGTATGACCGAGCGGGCTGACGAGAAGCTGTCGAGACAATCCCGAAGAGATAATGATGCGGGCTAATGGCGTTCCGCAGAGGGGGGGGGCGGGCGATGGCGCGGGTGCATAGCGATCCCTGTCAATTTAGACAGGTGCGTCCCGGCCTGATGTTGGCACATGATCACCACTGACGAGGGGCCAAAGCTATGCAGCGCTATTATTTCCCGATCATCCACAACGGTCGCTTTCAGCCAGACAGCGATGGTGAGGTGTTTGGCTCGGCCGATCTCGCGGGTCAATACGGCGCTCGTGTCGCGCAAGATATCGGCAGCGATCCAGACTACGATCCTGTTAGCGAAACTGTCGTGGTCGTGGTTGACGACTCCGGCACCGAGATCGCGCGGCACGTGGTTGGTGGTGTTGGCTCGGCAGAGCGTTAAACTGCCGAGGCGTGTTGTGGCGGCGGAATGCGGGTGGCTAACCGACAAGGAGTTGTCGGCGTTCCAGGCTTTCAAAGGAGACTTGTCCGCCTGAACGATGACTGTGCAAAGAAAGGCGGCTACACTGCGGAAGCCGCCAACTATTACGACCAATACGCGGAACGACAGAGCGATAAGGAGAAGGCCAAGCAGCTTTGGGAAGCATCGAGGTAGAGACTGAGGCGAGGGCTAAGCTCCTCTGTAGCCAATCAGGTGCGCGATCTGGACTAACAGGTGGTCGACCATCATACAGGCACTTTCCGCCTTAAAGACGTCGGCAGTGGCGGCGCGCTCAGGATATCTGAACCAATATTCTCTGTGGTAACGGCTGAGGTGTTCCACGTCCTCTACAGCGCCGGGCCAAAGGCGCTCGCGAAGTCCGCCGGTTTTTGCCAACAAATCCGCAGGGTCATGAGATCGCTGCAGCTCGCGTTGATGTTGTCCCTGAAATTGCAGCAAGGCTTTTAGCCCGTCTTATTCGCGAGAGGGCGCCTGAGAGGCTGGCGAGCGTGGTGTAAAGCGCTGATGCGGCGTAGGATTCGGTTGCGAAGCCACCCCATCACCTTCAACCG
>NZ_JASAUS010000296.1:0-5188 GCF_029953005.1 Bradyrhizobium sp. Mp27
CAACCTCGGCTTCCATGACTCGATGGAAGCCACTGTGGACCCTTATCCCGGGGTCCCGATTGGATGCCGATCACCCCGAAAACGGGGTCCTTATTCCATGCCGAAACACAGTCGGAGGCCGATAAGGAAGCGCTATTCCGGCAATTTCAGACCTGGGAACAAGGGAGAAACGCGCAGGCACGGATGAACTCGCAGGTGGACTCCAAGAAGGTTCGAGACCGGGACTATACCTCCCATTCCGCAATGCAAGCTGCACCTCCACGCCACCCGCCCCGCCGATCACATCCTGCAAGGCGGGCACTCGGTAGCTTGACGGGGCAAGACTCGGTGAGCAAATGCAGCCATCCGGATTTCTGCAATCGCACAAGTGAGGAAGCTTGGCGGAACCCATTCCCCGGCGCCACTCCGCCCCCCAATCGAGGACTCTCAACTTCCGATGATCCGTTTCGGAGCTCCGCTCCGACACAGCCTGTCTTCAGATAACGGAAGCTCTCCGATCACGCGCTGATGTTCGTCGACGGGCGCTTGTCGCCAGTTATTGCGCCCTCCTTCAAGACACGACGCCGCACCGCGCGGCGCGTGACGTTGCCGGAGGTCCGCTGCTCGCCCATCTGCGAAGTAGCGGAGCGTTTCGTTGAGGTCCGCTTAGTATGGCAAGGCGGACGAGATTTGCTCCTGCTGAGTTCTTCGCGTTTTGACCCTGGCTGTGTGAAAACGCCGTGCCTGCTATGATCCCCGCACTGAATCGGCGGGGCTGGCATGACTCGTTTCGTTCAAGGAGCTGATCGAGGGCAATCTACTTTGTTGCCGGAATGCTGGACGACTGGGTTGCAGATGACAATCCGGTTCGCGTGATCGACGCCTTCGTTGCAGCCCTCGATCTGGCTGAACTTGGGTTCGGTGGCGTTGAGCCTGCCGGCACAGGTAGGCCGTCGTATCATCCGGCCGCGCTCTTAGGGCTCTACATTTACGGTTATCTCAACCGTGTCCATTCGAGCCGCCGGCTTGAGCGTGAAGCTGGCCGCAACGTCGAAGTGATGTGGCTGCTCGCCAGGCTTGCGCCCGATCACAAAACGATTGCCGATTTCCGCAAGGACAATGGTCCCGGCATCAAAAAGGTCTGCGCGCGCTTCGTCGAGGTGTGCCGCAAGATGGGCTTGCTCGCGACAGCCAGCGTTGCCATTGACGGCAGCAAATTCAAAGCAGTCAATAATCGCGATAAGAACTTCACGCGCGGCAAAGTCGAGCGGCGGCGCACGCAATTGGAGGAGAGTGTTGCGCGCTATCTCGCTCAGCTCGATACCACCGACCGGCAGGAGCCGTCGGAAACACTGGAGTTAAAAAAGACGCGGATCAAAGAACGGCTCGAAAATCTGACCGTTGAAATGGCGAAACTCGCAGCGATTGAAAAACAGGGGGTTCTGGCGTCGCCCGATCAGCAGATATCGTTCACTGATCCCGACAGCCGTTCGATGGCCACGAGCGGCCGTGGTTCTGGCGTCGTCGGCTACAACGTGCAGACGGCGGTCGATACAGAAAGCCATCTGATCGTCGCGCACGAGGTGACAACAAGCGGCTCAGACCGGTCGCAACTTGCAAACAAAGCCCGGCAAGCCAAAGTGCACGCCGAGCCCACAACGCCGTATCAAGCGATGGGTGCACGAGGACGTTCTCGAACGCGCTCAGGCGCGGCTCGACAAGAATCCAAACGCCATGCGCACACGCCGCGAGACCGTCGAGCATCCGTTCGGCACACTGAAGATGCGCATAGGCGCGACGCACTTTTTGTGCGTGACGCTGCCGAAAGTTGCGACCGAGATGGCGCTGTGCCTTTCAGCCATTTCGCTCTCCGCTAGGTATATGCAGTAGCAGCCTATGGGACAGTCGGTCACAGCTCGCCCCCCATCGCTGGGTGGCTCCGGTTGTTCACTTTAATCCAGTGCTTCTGCCGGCCGCGGCGATACGGCCGATCGCGATGCTTTGAGACCAGGCACTCGAGGCCCATGCGGCAAGCGGCACGGTACAGATCCGGACCGATTTCGCCGCGCTCGAATGGCGCCACGGTGATCCCATCCGGCCGTCGCGCCAAAAGCCGTTCAACGTTTGTCTCGCGCTAATGCAGCGGCAGATCGCGCAGGTCGTCGCCGCCCATCGCGAGGACATCGAAGGCATAGAGCTGCACCTCATGCTCGTGCTTGCGGGAGTGCAGCGCGTTGAAATCGGAAACGCCGTCAATGCCGAGGATCACGGCCTCGCCATCGATGACGAAATGCTTCTGACGGTTCTTCAGGGCGGCCTCAGCGATCTAGGGATAGCGCTTGGTCCAGTCGGTGCCGTTCCGGGAAAGCAGCCGCACGCGCGCGTTCTCCCGGATGACTAGCATCCTGTAGCGGTCGTGCTTCACTTCGTGGATCCAGTCAGGTCCTGATGGGACCTGCTTGCTAGCCGTCGCCAGGCAGAGTTCGTACGCCATACGCATGTGCGAAAAGATTGGAGCGCGAGAGCATTTTGGGGAGTCGGGAACAAACGGCAACGCACCTCGTTCTAGCTGTGCTCCGGCGCTCAAGCCCCCTGCGGTGTCGGAGTGATCCCCCAGGCCCTAGCCCGCCGCCCAGTTGGCTGGGGTCTTCTTTTGCTCGGCCACTGTTTCATTTCGGCGGAAATACAGGGCGGCCGCGATTTTCGACCTTCAACTGACCCTTTTTCGATTTGGACTCGAGGAGCGGCGAAGCTGGCGGATCAGTTGGCTCGCCTGGAGGCGGATCAATTTCGTCCCTACTTCTTCTGCTGCTCAACAGACCAATTAAGCCGGCGCCCGCCAGCAGTTGGCGAAGGCCTTCGCTGAGATGAACCACGCCAACCGGCTCGAGCGTTATTTGCGCTCAGTGCGGTAGCGCGTCGTGTTGGACTGCCACAAATCCAGGACCGCCGGTTCACGCTGGCGGCTGGGCGCTGTTCGATATCATCGCTCTGTCCGCATGTAAGGGCTGCGCTCTGAGACCAATCGAAGGTCGGGGTCGGCGGCTATGGTCAGGGAAGCCTCGATCCGGAGCGGGTTCTCTAGAGGGCGCTCAGCCAGCACAGCCCAAGCGATGACGCCGACTGCGAAAAGGGCTGCCGTTAAAGTCCAAGGATACCGCATCATTGCGTCCTCCTTAGTCTGGTATCAAAGTCCCGATCAGGTTGAGCAGCGCCTGGTGCTCCGGACCGTTTACGCTGTCGCGCAGGAATCGGCCGATTTCAATGTACGAGGTCCGTCCTCCTGAGCCGGCATTCGGCTGATGCTTCACGACTGGCGTGCTCGAAGCTGGATGTCGCGCCAAAGACCAGACGTCGCCGTTGCTGCTTTCATACAGGATCCGATCGCTCATAGCGAGCTAATAGCGCCCGCACTATTCGGTTCCTCTCGGGGATCGTGCCGACTTCGGCCTACTAATATCCTGCGGTAGGTCCTGCGTCCGAACCCCAAGAGGCGTCCGCCAGATCCAACGCGCCACATGCTCAATTGGAACCTCTTCCGCAATTGACGTGTTCGTCGACAGACAACCCACAGGAGTTGCCGATGAACAGAATGCTTATGTCACTCGGGACAGCAACCTTGATGGCAATCTCAATTGCCAGCGCATCTGCGAAAGATAAGCAAAGCGAAACGTTCCTTAAGAAGGCAATCGAGGGCAATTTCGCTGAAGTGAACATGGGAGAGCTGGCGCAGCAGAACGGTCAAAGCGACGCCGTCAAGTCGTTTGGCAGAATGCTCTCTACAGACCACGCTGCCGCCAATCAGAAGGCATTAAATGCTGCCCAAGCACTGGGAATGAACTCACCAGGCGGACCGAACGCGAAGCAAAAAGCCGACCATGACAAGATGTCAAAAATGTCCGGCGCAGGCTTCGATAAAATGTTCGCGACTCACATGGTCGCAGAAGCTGATCGCTATCGAACCGAAGCTGAGGAATCCGGTACGGCTCCTGCCGTGCTCCCACGTTCAATCCAGCTCTTCGACAGCATGTTTGCGATGGTGCGCTGACCGGTGGGCTCAAGGGCTCTCAGTGTCAGCTCGCGACCCGCTCGCAGTTTCTGCAATGCATCTCGCTCCGAGCTGGTCGGCAGATGACTGGCACGCGCTGGCATCTATTTCTTGGCCTTCAGTCCGATCTCCACCAGCCGGCGGATGGCCTCTGGCCGGCCGGGCAGATCCTCTTGGCGACGGCGCCAGTCGTCTAATCCCTTGGCCATGTCGGGCTGGATACGGACCATAACCGGGGCCCCGGTCACAGCAGGCCGCTTCTGTGGAAGCGTGCGATCATTCGTTGTTTTCTTCATGGAATCATGATGCCACGAAATCATGTCCTCTGAATGCTCGCGGGACGGGGGTGGGGAAATAATACCAATGACTAATCTTAGCGGCGGCGCCACCATCAAAATCGACCCATCCAGACCTTTCTTTGCGAAGACCTTTATTCCGGGCTAAGAGCTAAGGGCTGCGACCCCGTTGTTCACAAGGGCGGTCTTCACGTCCTTCTCAAGGGGGCATCCACAGACAGCCTAAACACGTGGGCCGCGAGCCACGATCGGGACGGTTCGCTCCGGCTAGAACACGCACGCGCTGCGTGGGCGAAGCGAACTTCGGATGATGAGGTGATTCTGCTTGGCGCGCGCCAGTAGGGCCGTTGACCGCGCCGCCGTAGCGCCTCACCCGCGAGGGTGGGGCGTTCCCGCTGCAACGCGCATTAACCGGCGGCTGAGCTGAAAAGCTAAGCCGAGGCGGTTTGCGGGTGTTGCGTTCGATGAACGCGAAGCGAGAGCTTCAACTTCGAAGCTTCCACCATGACAGCACCTTCGCTCCGGCCCAGTTTAGCGGCAATCTGGCCAACTGGCATCTTCCCCGCCAGGCTCTTGAGCTCGGAGATATCTTCTTCACTCCACCGCCGATGTGACTCGGGCATCTGCGATACTCCTCCTGGGATACCTCCCTGAAACTCCTTAAAATCGGACTTTAAGAAAGGTTCCGTGCGGAGGCATGCCGCCGTAGCGCCTCACCCCGCAAGGGTGGGGCGCATGCTTCTGTTTTTGAGTTACCAGCCGGCGTAAATTGGACGTCCCCATCCGCCATAGTACCGAGGACCATAGTATCCGCCCCAAGCGTATGGCCTGTAATAAACGCGGGGTCGGTAATAACCCGGGCCAT
>NZ_JASAUS010000297.1:0-5102 GCF_029953005.1 Bradyrhizobium sp. Mp27
CGTCAGGCGGCGAAAAGCCGAAGGCAATCCTGTGCGCCTCGTCAGACAAGATGTGCGGCCGCATCAATCGGGCCCAAAAGCCGCACTCTCACGAATAGGACGGGCTAGCTCAATTGATTTCATGACGAGAGGCTAATGTGGAACCGCACAATTTTGACGTAACTGCCGGGCCGCGGTACAGGTCTCGCAAGAGCATCAACCCGACCGATCCGGGCAAGACGACTTTGAGCAGCAATTAAACGAGGTGCGCGAAGCCGATAACGCGATCCCTGACGGTGGGCCACGCGGTAGGCCCTCTACCAATGTGTCTAGCTACACCAGCAGTCCCCGGCCGAGCCGATGAGTGCACTTGCCAGGAGCAACCTCTTGCCAAGCGAGGTCCTCATCAACGATGAGCGTAACACAGCTGAGTTGAGAGCAGCGAAGAGGCCAAGGGCCCTAAAAAGTCCGCAAGGCGTTGCCATTGAGCAGCAGCTGAGCGAGTTCGCCAATTCAGGCGGTGGTGGAGCAATGTCAGCAGCCTCCGCGATGCAGCCGGCTCAATCAACTGGGATTGTGGTACGGGGGCATCAGTTGGACAAGCGGCCTGTTTATCCGAGGATGCTCCCGAAATCTTGAGGCTTGAGGAGGCTCTCATCAAAGGCGGGATGGTCGCCGGTGGGGCGAAGCAACATGCAGGCGCTCTTCTTAGCTTTAGCCGTTGGCTCTTCGCAAAACGCAGACCGAGCATTGTTGCTCGGCAGGACAATAAGTCGCTGAGCAATGGCGGTGACGTATACGAGTTCGTCGGAAAGGGAAATCCCAAAATCCTCCTTGTAGCATTAGACCATCTCCGCACCTTTCGGTCGACGGGCGAAGTCATCGTACGCCAACGGAGCGGTCGCGCCCGCCCCCCGAACGTGGCCCCCATCCATCCCGAAAGCGCGGCACTGATGGAACCGACGCTCATCGGCGACGCCGCTGCACAGCACAGGGCCTCGTACGAAGCTAGCAGTCGGCGAGAGGAGCTTCGGGACGGGCAGGAGGATCAACCCGCCCCGTCGGCTTTCGTCCAAGGGCACGTCGCGATCAATCCCGAGCAGCTTCATCAGTGGGAGCTTTTGCAAGTGCTGGATCATCTTGGTCATCAACCCATTCCGTCACCAGCCTCCGTCCCTTCGGAGGAGCTTCAGCGACTGGAAAAGGACTTACAGGGCGAGTTGCACCGACACCCTGCCGCGTCGTTCTCCGCCGATCCAGAAGAGTTTAGTTTCGATCTAAAGCAATTCTCTCCAGGGGAGCTTCGGCGATTGCTTGATAATCAATCCATGCCGTCCCCCGTCTCCGTCCCCTCAGAGGAGCTTCAGCGACTAGAAAAGGACTTGCAGGATGACTTGCGCCAACACCCTGCCCCGTCGTTCTCCGCCGGTCCAGAAGGGCTTAGTTTCGATCTAGAGCAATTCTCTCCAGGGGAGCTTTGGCGATTGCTCGATGATCAATCCATACCGTCGCCAGTATCCGTCGATCCAGATGACTCGGCTCTAAATTTAGGGCAGTCTGATCTTCCCCGAAAGAGTGGAGGGGTTTAAGCGGCTTTTAGCTCCATCTCGATCGGGCGATATATCGATTGCGGAATGGAGCCGGGTTCGGCTCGTAGAAGCCCTCGATGAAAGCAAAGATAATGCGCTGGGCGTCGGCGCGGTTATGGTTGCGATGACGAACCAGTGTATGGAGGAAGCTCTCCATCGGGGCATTGTCGTAGCAAACGGCCTCGCGGCTCATCAACGCGGTGATGCCGGCGCCCGCGAGACCGCCTCGTCTCATGCAATTGGGTTCTTTGGTGAAGGTTGCGGAATTCACGGGCGCGAATAAGGTCATAAGATCAGAATCGCAATCGATGCCCGCGATTCGCCCTTGCTCCATGCCTTCCGCTCGCTGGTTTCCCCCGAGCTTACGATCGTCCAGGTCCTTCCCCATGCCGATAAAGTGGTGCTCGTTGCTCGGTCGAAGGTCGCGCTCTCGTTTCTGTCACGCTTAGCCGACTTGCCGTGGTAGGGTTCGGTCCCATGCGTCACGATAACGTCGGAGCAGAACGGCGCTTGCGATGATCAGAAGAATATCAACGTAGATATCAACAGATTGAGCGCGTGTTCCGTTTGGGGCGCGTGTGTGATGATTGTCGGGTAATGAATGTATGACAGTCCGACGCTTGCATATATCCCCGGAGCGAGATGCGCGATGTATGTTCCCGTGACTGCTGTGCTATCGCGGTGCGCAAGCTGGCCTTTTGCCAGAGCAGCATCCACTGCAAGCTTACTCCAGGCCGTGTTGGTCGCCACGAGAGCAATCAGATCACTGGGCCGGCTATCAAAAGGTCCCTTTGCATAAAGACGAAGCTCGTAATACCGGCTGATCCTGTTGCGCTCAGGTGGAGCTCCCATGACGGAGAAGCCGCCGTAGATGCCGCGAGACGGCGACCCAAGGGCGTCACTCTGCCAGAGCTGCCTGTCCGCAGCGATGTAGTGAAAATTATTTCCGCTCTCCCTTTGTTGCTTGGGATCCGCCAAATTCGTGTAGCGGCTCCTGTTCAAACCAACGCCCGCCCGCAGCCACGTGTCGGGTACGCCGGGAGCAGCCTTGCTCTTGTAGCCGGCTTCTTCGACAAGAAGGATGCCTGCATTGGCCGTGCTCCATTTCAAGCCGGTGGGATTCTCGGTTATATGGGCATAGGCACCATCTGGACTGATTGAGCGCTGGACGGAGACCTTGTTGTACAAGCGAGCGTCAAAATTGTACTTCAAGTTGGCCGCTGGCGTGGGCGCGGCATTGGTGCTCATCCCAGCCTGGAACAAGGCAGACATGTTCGATCCTGTGATTCCTCCGAACAATGTGCCGGTGAATTCATTCTGGTTTCTGAGGTAGCCAAGTTTGAGTTCTAGTGTCCTATTGAAGAAAGTCTGGTAGTAGGCGAGCGTATTGAGTCCCACCCGATCTGGCCCTGGGCGATCCCACGTCCAGTATTGCTGCTCGGCCCCTACGACAATCTGTCCGTCGGCAATGCCAAACCGGCTCAGATCGTAGGTGACGATCATGAAGTTCGCCGACGCGAAAGTCGGATTCTGGCCCATATAGAGCTGGTTTGCGATAGTGCTTCTGGCTGCATGCGGTAGCTGGTTGCTTGCAAAGGAGTTATGTGTCCACCCGATATAGCCGATGCCGACGTCCGCCAGCGCAGATCTAACGCCCCCCTTGTCCTGATCAATCGTATCTGCAGGACCAGGGATGGGGAACCACAACCCTTTTTCACGCAGATTGTCGTACCTTTGGAAGGGATCGATCGTTTTTTGCGGTCTCGTCTGAGCAGCCCTGTCCGCATTGCCGCGCTTCTCCAAAGGCACTCCGGGACCTGCTGCTCGCGCCGGGGCAGGAGGGCGGATTGCCTGACAGATCAGGTCGATCGGGAGCTTTGCGGCCCGGTCGGAAGTCTTTCCTCTTTTGCTGGCCTGATCCACAGGGTGGTTACTAGGATCAAGTCCGCTCGCGGTTTGTGCCAGTACGGGATTGCCGACCAGACAAGCCGCTAGCGAAAGTGCGATAGCAAGCCCAGATTGCTTTCCCCTTGGTCTTAAATTGAAAGAAAGTGCTGCCGTAGCCGAGTATGTCCGGGGCGAGGTCGTCGCAAGAAGGCAATCACGCATGGCGTAGTTCGGGTCCATGTCTGCCGGCCATGAATATGCGGCCTGATTGGCCCGAAGTGAGCTCGCGGCGGCGTGTGGCACGCGCCTGCTTCCACATCGTCATTGCAAGCGCAGCCAAGCAATCCAGACCCCCCCGCAGTGGCAGTCTGGATCGCTTCGTCGCCAGCGCTCCTCGCAATGACGAGCAAGCGGCATCGCGGCTGTCGTTTCGCGTCCGTGGGGGAGGGGGACGAGCCAGAACTCGATCTATCCGAACAGAGCCACTCAGGCTTCCTGAACCTCTCAGCTCGCGGCGCGAGGATGATCTGGTCCGAAACTTTGGTTGTGCGTGACGCCGGTGCGCCCAGAGCCAGCGGAGAGCGCTGGCTCGGCAAATGCTCACGAGCGCGCGGAGCGTTCTGTCCTGGCCGCCAAAGCGTTGCGAATGTCCACCTTGCTCACTGTGCGTCAGGCGAGTCTGGCGGTGGTGCGCATCTGCATCGAAGGCGGCTTTCTGGACCAAACGGCAGCCACCCGAAAGCAAGGCTAGCCGTGCAAGAGGCTTGGCTTCACGAAGCGTTTCATTGGTATCGTTGTCAGCGAAACACGAGACGATCGGCGGGCTTGAAGGCCGAAGAGCTTTTGGATTTGCGCGCGCGGCAACCACACCACAATATCCAACGTGATAGCGCAGGGGACCGGAGGAATCAGCCATCGAGCAGCTTTGGCGGATATCGGCGAGCAGTTGCTTTCTGCCGTCGGCGCGGCAAAACCTGTCTTGCATCCAAAACCTTGATGTGCGCGGCGTTCGTTGGTTACGCTTGCCACGTGCCCGTCATCTCGAACAACCTGCCGGAACTGGTAGTTGATCAGGTGCAATGTTTGCCGGTCCAATCGCGCCATTGCGGCTCGGCCGATCAGCCGTGGCGCTTACGTGGCGCGTCCCAGACGAGGTTGCTGGTCTGGGCAATGCGTGAGGCGGGGCTCCATCGAACACTTGCAGGAATCAGTGGACGGTTTGCATTCGTGCCGGGGCACGGTAAAAAATCTGCAAGGTTCTTCTGAATGATGAGAGAATGCTGCGCCATCGCCGACTACGACGAGAACCATTGCTCGCTGGTGGCGCTATCATTGAGAACGCGCGCAAATTGTCGCGTTGCTCAAGAGGGAGCGTTTCATAGGAGTAGGCGCAGCCGATCGGAAAGCTCACCAAGATTGATTATTGTCGACGCTGGCAGCTCCTGGAACGCGGGAGCATCGCGAGCTATCGCGTCGACAAAATAAGCCTGCTGGAACGAGATCTTGAGCGAGGGACAATGGACTTGATTGATCAAGCGTGTGTTTCGGCATGGAATAAGGACCCCGTTTTCGGGGTGATCGGCATCCAATCGGGACCCCGGGATAAGGGTCCACAGTGGCTTCCATCGAGTCATGGAAGCCGAGGTT
>NZ_JASAUS010000298.1:0-5041 GCF_029953005.1 Bradyrhizobium sp. Mp27
TGAAGCTCTTGCCCGGGAAACAAACTCAAACTAACAGTCCCTTGTCCTGCCTCGCGGGTGGAGGAATTTGACTGACCACACCCGGAGGAATTTGAAGTGACCCGCGGGGACATCGCGATCGCGCGGCTCTGGGATGACGATCTCGTGTGCAGCCGGCGGGCCAAGCCCGGCGTGAATGCTGCGGATTTCGATAAGGCGCTGACCGTGGCGCGCGAACGCTTTCCGCAGACGCCGGAGCCGGACCCGATCCTCGCGCAATTGGAGGCGCTCGGGGTGATCGAGGCTCCGGTCGTGAGCCTGGTGGTGCCGGCGATGAAGCTGCGTGCGGAAGGCAGGCTCGCACGCTTCCTGCCGCAATGGCGCATCCGCAGGTAGCAGGATCAGGCTGGGAACCCGCCGCCGGACCCAGTCGGCCGGTTTGCCTGATCGGCCCCGGCCGGATAAGACGGCTCAGACCCGCTTCAGGAACGATTTTTAATATGCGCATTCTCTGCACCAATGACGACGGCATTCACGCCCCCGGCCTCAAGGTCGTGGAGGAGATCGCGCGCGCATTGTCCGACGACGTCTGGGTCGTTGCGCCCGAGCTCGACCAGTCCGGCGTGTCGCATTCGCTCTCGCTGAACGATCCGCTGCGCCTGCGCGAGGTCGGACCAAAACACTTCGCCGTGCGCGGCACGCCGACCGACTGCGTCATCATGGGCGCGCGCCATATCCTCGGCACCAAGCCACCGGACCTCGTACTGTCCGGCGTCAACAAGGGCCGCAACGTCGCCGAGGACGTGGTCTATTCCGGCACCATCGCCGGCGCGCTGGAGGGCACCATCCTGGGGCTGCCGTCTTTCGCCCTGTCGCAGGAGTTCAGCGTCGAGACGCGCGAGCGCCCGCTTTGGGATACCGCGCTCAAATTCGGACCCGACATCCTGCGCAAGGTGATCGCCGCCGGCATCCCGAAGGACACCGTCATCAACGTCAATTTTCCGGCCTGTACGCCTGAAGAGGTGCTCGGCATCCGCGTCACGCGCCAGGGCAAGCGCAATCTCGGCTTCCTCAGGATCGACGAGCGCAGGGACGGCCGCAACAATCCCTATTTCTGGATCGGCTTCGAGCGCGCCGCGATGATGGATACGCCTGCCGAAGGCACCGATCTGGCGGCGCTGCGCGAGCGCTATGTCTCCGTGACGCCGCTCCGGCTCGACCGCACCAATGAGGCGTTTTCTGAAGCGCTGGGCGCGACGCTGAAGTAATCGCTAGCCGCCGCGAAGGGCGGCCTCGATGGTCTTGCCGAGCGCGTCGAGTTGGAACGGCTTCTGCAGGGCCGGCCGGTCACGGTACTGCTCGGGCAGGCCGGAGGAGCCGTAGCCGGTGGCGAAGATGAACGGGCAGCCCTTCGCCCTGATGACATCGGCGACCGGAGAGATGACCTTGCCGTTGACGTTGACGTCGAGGATGGCGATGTCGAACTCGGTCGCCTGGGCGAGCCGCAGGGCCTCGGTGATATCGCCGGCCTCGGCAGCCACCTTGTAGCCGAGCTCTTCGAGCATATCCGCGACCATCATCCTGATCATCACCTCGTCCTCGACGAGGAATACAGAGCGGCCCGAAGGTCCGGTCGCGGTCATAGTCGTTGAGTCCTTGCCCATTTGCGGAAAACGTTCGCAGATAACGCGAATCGACGCAATGCGCGTTTCGGCGAGCGGGCACCCGAAAATGGTCTTTGCAGCCAACCCGTTGCAAGCCGATTTATGGTCCAATACCGCGCCCGAAAGGCTATCATGGGTTCCTGGGTAGGAACAGGATTCCTGCCCCGGGTCTTAACGAGACAAGTGGCCCCGGACCCGACGAGACGATAAGCAGCGATGACCTCCGATCAGCACCCGCCGGAAAAGATGATGTTTCAGCTCTCGCTGAGGCGTCGGGGCATCAGCGATCAGGCAGTGCTGCGAACCATGGAGGAGGTGCCGCGCGATCTGTTCGTCGAGGAGACCGATCGCGACGCCGCCTATCGTGACAGCGCGCTGCCGATCGCCTGCGGGCAGACCATCAGCCAGCCCTTCGTCGTCGCCTACATGACCGAGCAGCTGCAGCTCCAGAAGAAGCACCGCGTGCTCGAGATCGGCGCCGGCTCGGGCTATCAGGCCGCCGTGCTGTCGCGGCTCGCGGGCCAGGTGCTGACCGTCGAGCGCTACCGCAAGCTTGCGGAGGCGGCACGCGCCCGGCTCGAAAAGCTAAACTGTCACAATGTCGAGGTGATGCTCGGCGACGGCCTCAACCTGCCGGCCAATATCGGCCCGTTCGACCGCATCATCGTGACCGCCGCGATGGAGCAGCTTCCGGAGAACCTGGTCGAGCGGCTGGAGGTCGGCGGCATCCTGATCGCACCCATCGGCCCGCACCATGGTGTGCAGACGCTGGTCCGCTTCAGCCGGACCGAAGCCGGGATCGAGCGCAAGGAACTCGTCGAGGTCCGCTTCGTGCCGGCGCTGCCCGGGGTGGCGCGGGAGCTGTAGGTCTCCGGATCGGCTGTGCTGCCAACATCTTATTGGGAGGGTTAAGCCGTTATTTACTCGCGACGTGTTTACTTAAAAGATCAGTTCTGTTGCGTACGAGTGAGTAACCATGTCTGTTGTCGCCGAGTTGCTTAACTCGCGCCGCGTGCCGCAGGTTGCGGTCTTGGCGCTGATCTCGTTCAGCTTTGCAGGGTGCAGCGCCGACATGCAGTCGCGGCTGTCCCAGTCGAATTTCTCCAACCCCTTCTCGTCTGATCAGACCGGTACGGTGCAGCAGGCACCGCCGCCGCAGCGTGAGCTGCCGCAATATTCGCGGCCGCAGACGCAGCCCGGTTATTATCAGTCGCAGCCCCTGCCGCCGCCGGCGGTCTCGGCGCCGCAATCCTATCCCGTTGCGGCGGGTGGCGGGGTGTCCGGAGGCGGTCGCGGCGTCAGCTCCTACGCACCCCCGGCGCAGCCGCATCTGGAGACCACGGCCACCGTGCCGCCGCGCTCGGTCGCGGCCGCCCAGCCGGCCGGCGGGACCAAGATCATCGTCGGCACCAGCGACACGCTCGACGTGCTCGCCAAGCGCTATCGCGTCACGCCGCAGGCGATCCTCGCCGCCAACGGCTACAAGGGCCCGCGCGCGCTCTCGCCCGGCCAGCAACTGATCATCCCGCATCCGGCCACAGCCGCTGCGCCGGCACCGGCGATGGCTCCTGTCGCGGCGGCTCCCGCGATGGCGCCTGCTGCGAAGCCGGTTGCAGCCGCTGCGCCGCCGAGCACACACTTCGTTAATCACGGCGACACGCTCGCCAGCATTGCCCGCAAGAACCACATCTCGTCGGCCGAGCTTGCCCGTGCCAACGGCCTCGATCCGTCGGCGAAGCTCAAGCTCGGCACCAGGCTGACCGTGCCGGGCGCCAAGACCGCCGCCGTCGCGGCGCCGGTTGCTGCGGCTCCTGTCGCGGGCACGCTGCAGCCCGTTGCGGTTGCTCCCGCAACCGCCACCAAGATGGCCGCTGTCGCCGCACCCGTGCAAAGCGCGCGCCTGGCCCAGGCCACGGCCAACGTCGAAGAGAAGGCCGCGGAGGCTCCGGCGAAAGCTGCGGAGACCACCAGCGCGCTGCCGACCTTCCGCTGGCCGGTGCGTGGCAAGGTGGTCACGAGCTACGGCGCCAAGACCAATGGCAAGTCCAATGACGGCATCAATCTCGCGGTGCCCGAGGGTACGCCGGTCAAGGCGGCAGAAGACGGCGTCGTCGCCTATTCCGGCAACGAGCTCAAAGGTTACGGCAATCTGGTCCTGGTTCGGCACTCCAACGGCTACGTTACCGCATATGCCCATGCGAGTGAGCTGATGGTGAAGCGCGGCGATACCATCAAGCGCGGTCAGGTCATTGCCAAGTCGGGTCAATCTGGGGAGGTGGCGTCGCCGCAGCTCCACTTCGAGATCCGTAAGGGATCGAGCCCGGTTGACCCGCTTCAATTCCTGAACGGGGCGTGAGGCGCGGGCCCACAGAGTAGGGCACGCAATCACCACGAGTATGCTGTCATCGCCCGCCTTGTGTGCATTGCGCACTGGTGCGGGCGATCCAGTATTCCAGAGGCGGCGGTCGCCAAGCCGAGAAGCTGCCTCGAACCGTGGCGTACTGAGGCTTTTGTGTCCGGACAATCAATTTTCGAAAAACAACCCCATGCAAAGTAGCCGAGGCTGTCGGTGGGATGTCCTACTGTTCTGAATCTGCTTCGGTTTTGATGATGCAGCGGACATGGCAAGGCTTGCTGGCGACCCAGCACCATCGTGAATGACCCAACCTGGAGCCTTTGATCTAGATCAATCTCGAAGAGTGGCATTCCGTTTCCGTTGCGGCGCAGGCCAATGACGCTCGGGTCCGGAGATCGGCATGAAGCTGGCTGATGCGAAATCGTCGCCTGAGTCCGGACAATCGGTCCAGCATCCAGCGGGTGAGGGGATGCTGTACGTGCCGGGCGGCACGTTTCGCATGGGTTCGGATCGGCACTATCCGGAAGAAGCGCCGGTCCACCGCGTCACCGTGGACGCGTTCTGGATGGATTGCCATCCAGTGACCAACCGGCAATTCAAGGCGTTCGCGAAGGCTACCGGCCACGTCACCGTTGCCGAGATCGCGCCCGATCCAAAGGACTATCCGGGAATACTCCCGCACATGGTCTATGCGGGCTCGCTGATGTTTTCTCCGCCCACGCATCCGGTCAGTCTCCGGGACTTCAGCCAATGGTGGACCTTCGCCAAAGGCGCGAACTGGCGGCACCCCTACGGGCCGGGCAGTGACATCCGTGGGCTGGACGATCATCCCGTCGTGCATGTGGCCTTCAGCGATGCGCTCGCCTATGCAAAATGGGCCGGCAAGGATTTGCCAACCGAAGCGGAATGGGAGTTCGCGGCGCGCGGCGGACTGGACGGCGCCGAGTTCGCATGGGGAGATGAATTTGCGCCCGGGGGCCGTCACATGGCCAACACCTGGCAGGGTGAATTTCCACGCCAGAACACCAGGGACGACGGATAC